>CAMGBT010000005.1 GCA_946011725.1 uncultured Bacteroidales bacterium
TATATCAACCATGTACCGCGGAGCGGTTCCAATTACCGAGCATCAACCGGCGGACGTTTTGGAACCGCTCCGCGGTACGGGATGGAGGGGGGGTATCCGGACCCCACAAAGGCACTACGCTCCGGCCGCTTCGCTTGCCCTGCGCTTCGTGCCATTGTGGGGCTGGGGGGTATGCTAAACCGCTCCGCGGTTCACGTTATATCCATTTTTGTTGGCGCGACGGCGGCATACCGGCACCTGTGGATTTTTGCCAACAGTGCAACAACAACTCAATCAAGCCCAGTACGCCATTAACGAACGACCTCGTAAAAAATTAGACTTTTCTACTCCAAAGGTCGAGTTTTTCAAAAATATTTTGTAATTTTGCACTTGCAAGTTTACTCTACACCCGAAAGGGTTCTAAATAAGCGCTATATATGGACTCGATAAATTTTAATACTACAGGAGAGAGAATTGGTGACACCCTCACTAATTCGCCCTCTCTTATTATTACATGGGCAAAAGCATTTGGTGACGTATATTGCCATCATGCTTCTCTTTTCATACCTACATTTGTTAAATCACTTTTTACGCCTGAGATTGTCAAGGTATCTGTTCGAATACGCCTTAACACGATTGAAAAAGGAGAAGTGAAAAGTTTTTCTGACAAAACCATTTCAAGATTTCTACCTGTCAAGTTTGAGAATGAGTCTATGCTGATTCCTCTAAATTCGACTGAAATCCTTGAATGTCTTTGCGAAAATGAGTGGACTACGCTTAAAGGTGGGAAAAGAGGGGCGCCCAAGTCTTTCCCACTTTCAATTTCTGTATCTTCAGAAGGTATAAATACGATGGATTATTCCTTTCTCTCAGATAAAGGACAATTCCCTTTTACCATTTGCGAAGGTGTTTTCGATGATTTGAATGATTCTGATAAGGTTGACACCAAAATTATACTGCAATGATGAACTCGATTGATTTTGTCGCGCTCGACCTTGAAACTGCTACATCTTTTAGAGGAAGCATCTGTGAAATTGGTCTCGCTTTTGTAAAAGATAGTAAAATAGTCGGAACTAAGTCTTGGCTCATTCAGCCTGAAGACAATGAATATGACTATTTTAACATTGAGATACATGGTATCACACCTGAAATGACAAAGGATGCGCCCACATTTGAGCAGGTGTGGCCGGAAGTTTTACCGTATCTACAGAATAATACTGTCGTCGCTCACAATACAGCATTCGATATGTATGCGCTCAAAGATGCCTTGGATTCCGCTGGATTCCAAATGCCTGTCTTTGATTATTTCTGTTCTCTTAGAATTTCTCGTAAGGCATTCCCCGGTCTGTATTCTTATTCATTGCCTTTGCTTTGCGAAGCCATTGAAATTCCTTTCGATACCCACCATAGGGCAGAATCTGACGCTAAAGGATGTGCAGAAGTCTTCATCAAATCTCTCGAATCTCTTCAGATTGAGAATCTTCAAGATTTGCCTGATAAATTATTTTTCCGTAAAGGTCGTTTCGATGGCGTAAATCACTACCCTCAACGACAGAAGGATGCATACAAATATAAATATAAAGGTAACATCCTCAAGGAAATCGTTGCTGACGAATCAAAATTCGACGAAGATAGTTACTTTTTCGGAAAAGCAGTATGCTTCACTGGCGCTTTTTCGTTTGGAGTTCGTAAAGATTTACTCCAAGCTATTGCTAACATTGGTGGCACTCCGATGAATAGTGTAACCAAGGCTACTAATATTTTAGTCGTAGGCCAACAAGATTATCGTGTTGTCGGTGCCGAGGGTATGAGTTCCAAGCAAAAGAAGGCAATGGAACTTATTCAAAAAGGGCAAGATCTTGAGATTATGTCAGAAAGCGAATTCCTTTCTAATTTCGGTGCCGAAATACCTAATCAACATCGGACTACCCCTACTCACAAATCGAAATCTGCTCCAAAGCATAGAACCCATACTATTGAAATCAAGGTTGATTTCGAGGAGATTGTAAAAAAAGTGGCTTCTGACCTAAACATTTCTGTTGAAGAAGTTATTGACCGACTAAACAAATCAAATGCTGAAAATCATGACCAATAAGTTTTGGATAGAAATCTTTGACAAAGAAGACACTGACACCATTGTAGACTCTTTTGAGTCAATGGGTCAGCATATACTTTTCAAAACTCTGAGATGAAGCCTGGTGACATCATCTTTATATATTCATATTCTGAGGGAAGAATCCTCTACAGATGCATTGTTGAGAAGATAAATGCATGGACTAACAATGAAGGGACGGTTACATACTGTAACGCGATCTTTCGACAGCCCATGCTAATTAGTGATAGCCTCACAAAAGATTCCCTTCAGAAAATTGGCTTTTCCGAAGACGCTCTTGTACAAGAAGTTCCAAACAAAATTACATCCGGAGAATTACTCTCCTGACTTTGACACCTTTTTTTCGGCCTTGACGTTTATTCGCTGAAAATCAGCCTATAAGGATTTTTTAACGCTGATTTTTGGGTGACCCACTGTTAATTTTTGTAAATCTGCGGAATGTTTGTTCGCCGTAAATATAATAAGAGTGGGTCGATAAGCGTCCAGGTGCTCCACAAACGAGGTGGCCGCAATGTGTTGGTGCGCTCGTTCGGTGCGTTGAAGGTGGAAGCCGAGGTTTGTGAGCTGGAGCGCCAAGCATCAGAGTTCATCCGCACCTACCAAGGACAGATGGTGTTTGACTTCGAGGCCCACTTGCACCAACAGCGGCAAATGCAATTGGCTGTTTTTGGCGGCGGAATGTTTGGCGGTTTGGGGAAAAATGCTTAAATTTGCACTGCAATATTGAATCGACAAATTTTTATGCCAAAAGTTTCTCAACGAGGTACAGTCATGCCGGCGTCGCCCATACGTCGGTTAGTAAAATACGCCAATGCTGCACAAGAGCGTGGCGTTAAGGTATATAAGCTCAATATCGGACAGCCCGACGTGCCCACCCCGGCGGTGGCGTTCGAGGCCATCCGCAAAATCGACCGCAAGGTGTTGGAATACTCTCCGTCGGAGGGAATGCACTCGCTGCGGTGCAAGTTGTGCGAATACTATCACAAATATAATATCGATGTGGATGTGGACGACATTATCGTCACCACGGGCGGCTCGGAGGCCGTGCTGTTTGCATTCATGGCCTGCTTGGATCCGGGCGACGAGATCATCGTGCCGGAGCCGGCTTACGCCAACTATATGGCGTTTGCGATCTCGGCCGGAGCGAAGATAGTGACGGTGCCGTCGACCATCGACAACGGGTTCCAGCTCCCGCCCATGGAGGAGTTCGAGAAGTTGATCACCGAGCGCACCAAGGGCATCCTCATATGCAATCCTAACAACCCCACAGGCTATCTCTACACCATGAAGGAGATGCTCCAACTGCGCGACTTGGTGAAGCGCTACGACCTGTTCTTGTTCTCCGACGAGGTCTACCGCGAGTTCTGCTACACCGGTGCGCCGTACATTTCGGCATTCCACCTGCCCGGGGTTGAGGAGCAAGTGGTGCTGATTGACTCGGTGTCGAAGCGCTACAACGAGTGCGGCATCCGCATCGGCGCCATCATCACCAAGCATAAGGAGCTGAAAGCCAACATCATGAAGTTCTGCCAAGCTCGGTTGTCTCCGCCCTTGCTGGGTCAAATCGTGGCCGAGGCATCGATCGACACGCCGGCGGAGTATATGCTCGAGACGTACAACGAGTACGTGGAGCGGCGCAAGTTCTTGGTTGACCGCATCAACCAGATTCCGGGCTGCTACACGCCCATCCCGATGGGTGCGTTCTACACGGTGGTGCGCCTGCCGGTGGACGATGCCGACCGCTTCTGCCTGTGGTGCTTGACCGACTTCGAATGGGAAGGTCAAACCGTGTTTATGGCTCCCGCTTCGGGCTTCTACGTCAACCCCGAAATGGGCCGCGACCAAGTGCGTATGGCTTATGTATTGAAAACCGATGAACTCGGCAAGGCGCTCGAAGTGCTTGCCCACGCTCTGAAAGCCTACCCCGGACGAACTATCTAATCACATCACAATGAATAAGGTAAAAGCAATTGCATTCGCTGCGGCCTTGGCCGCCACCTCTGCGGCCGAAGCAGCCGACTGGACCGAATATCTGCCCACGCCCGACGGTGTGATGCTTGCTCGCTACGAGCAACTGTTCGTCGACGACACTCCCTCGCGCTTCCAAGTGCGCTATGCTCGCTTGGGCATCTCCGGCCACATCATTCCTGAGATTGACTACCGCGTGCAAGCCGACTTCTGCGACGAAGGCAAGTTCAAAATGCTCGATGCGTGGGCTCGCTACGCGCCGGTGCAGAATGTGAAGATTAAGATCGGTCAGTTCCGCGCGCCGTTCGGGTGCGATGTGTTCCGCGGGCCGGGTGTGCAGGTGTTTTCCAACCGCTCATTTGTGGCGCGCGACGTGGTGAACCAGCGCGCGGTAGGTGCCTCGGTGACGCTGTCGGCCACCGGGCTGCCGCTGACTGTGGAAGCGGGCGTGTTCAACCCCAACGGCATCACCGACCACTCGGTATACTCCAACTCGAAGGTGGTGGCATGCAAAGCCACCTACTCCGTGGGCGAGTTTGCCTTCACCGGCAGCTTCAAAAGCTACATACCGGATCAAGTGCGCATCAACACCGCCAACTGCTCCGCCACCTTCCGCTCGGGCCGCTGGATGGCCGAAGCGGAGTACACCTACAAGCACTTCAACGGCTCGGCGTTCCACGATAGCCACGCTTACAACTTCATGAGCCAATACACCATGCCGGTGAAGTGGGGCGTGTTCAATTATTTTTCGATGGAAGGTCGCTACGACGGCCACACCTTCGACTCCTCCGGCGCGTGCGACGACGCCGGTGCCATTGTGGGCGACCTGCCCGCTCGCTCCCGCCTGACCATGGGCTCCACGGTGTCGTATCGCATGAAAAAATTGCGCTGCGACTTCCGTATAAACTATGAAAATTACTTCTACCATAGCGGTTACGCGCCCTTAGCAGGACGCGATGACAAAATCGTGGCTGAATTCGTTATAAAATTCTAACACTCAAGGAGATATGAAACTGATTTCGTGGAATGTAAACGGGCTGCGCGCCGTGGTTGGCAAAGGCTTTTGCGACATTTTTCGCGAGCTGGATGCCGATGTGGTGTCGCTGCAAGAGACCAAGATCCAAGCGGGTCAAATCGACCTCGCCTTCCCCGGCTATGAAGCCATATTCAACTACGCCGAGCGCAAGGGATATTCCGGCACGGCCGTTTACAGCCGTGTGCCGGTGCTTTCACACACCGTGGGCATCGGCGTGCCCGAACACGACACCGAAGGGCGCGTAATCACCGTGGAATATGAGCAATTCTACTTGGTGAACGTGTACACGCCTAACTCGCAGGGCGAGTTGGCGCGTCTGCCCTACCGCCTGCAATGGGAGGCTGCCTTTGCCGACTACTTGGCGCAGCTCGACAAGGTAAAGCCGGTGGTGGTGTGCGGCGACCTCAACGTGGCCCACAACGAAATCGACCTGTCGAACCCCAAGGCCAACCGCCAAAATGCCGGCTTCTCCGACGAAGAGCGTGCCGCATTCTCCGCGCTATTGGAGCGCGGATTCGTCGACACCTTCCGCCGGCTGCACCCCGACACCGCCAAGGCCTACTCGTGGTGGAGCTACCGATTCAACTCGCGCGCCAAGAACATCGGCTGGCGTATCGATTACTTCCTCATCTCCGAGCGGCTGACCCCGGCGCTCACTCGCGCCGAAATCCTGCCGGAGATTATGGGCAGTGACCACTGTCCGGTGCTGTTGGAACTCAATGTCTAACCTTAAATGCCTGATAACCATGTCGTACAACTTCACCTACCCTAACAATTCATCCTCGTGGATAGTTACCATAGCCATCGGCGTGGTGATTTCCATCCTGACGTTTATTCTCCTTTATAATAATACGCAGTCCAACTTCAATTGGACCGAGCAGAGCACGGCCTCGGCGCAAGTGGATGAGAGCGACCTCGGCTGCGAAGCATCCGAGGAGGAGACGCCGGCAGTTGAACAGCCTTACAAACCGACTACGACCTCCTCGTCTTCATCATCATCTTCAAGCTCGCAACAGCAACCGGCCTCCGCCTCGCAGCAAGAACCGGCTGCAACCGCCCACCAGCAACCGGCTGCCGCTGCCTCCCAGCAGCCCGCCGCGTCCGATTCGAGAACTTACAATACCAACCAAATCGATGAGAAGCCGGTATTTCCCGGCGGCCAAGCCAATCTGCACACATGGTTGAGCAACAATCTGCATTACCCGGCGCCGGCATTGGAAGACGGCATCGAGGGCACTGTGAAAGTGCAGTTCACCGTGTTCAAGGACGGCCATGTGGGCGATGCGCGCGTGGTGCAAAGCGTGGAATCGCATCTCGATGCAGAAGCCTTGCGCTTGGTTAAATCGATGCCCAACTGGACGCCCGGCAAGGTCAACGGCCAACCGGTAAATGTGACCTACACGATTCCGATTAAATTCGTAATGTAATGAATAAAATAGTAAAATACAGCATCTTAACCGCACTAATTGCCGGCGTTACATGCGCGTTGGCCTTTTCTCCGGTGGCGAATCCAACCGTGCCCGACACCGTGGAAATTTGCGGCCAACAGGTCAGCATCGATGAGCAATTCAATTACGAGCGGCTCGACCGCGAGCTCACCTCGATAATGTACACCCATGGCAACACGTTGCTGTGTATCAAGCGTGCCAATCGCTACTTCCCGCAAATCGCGCCCATCCTGCGCGAATGCGGCATGCCCGACGATTTGCTATACTTAGCTTGCATCGAGTCGAACTTGGCCACCCGCGCCCGCTCCGGCGCCGGTGCCGCCGGCATCTGGCAGTTCATGCCCGCCACCGCCAAGGAGTACGGTCTGATTGTAAACGACGAGGTGGACGAACGCCTCAACATCGACTTGGCCACCCGCGCCGCCTGCAAGTACTTCAAGCGCGCTCGCTCCACATATAATGGCGACTGGATGTCGGCCATGGCTTCGTACAACACCGGCATAGGCCGCATCTCCAAGCAGCTCCGCGAGCAAGGGGTGGAATCGGCCACCGACCTCTATCTGAGCGAGGAAACCATGCGCTACCCCTTCCGCGTCATCGCCATGAAAATGATCATGGAGAATCCGCGCAAATACGGCTTCCAGCTCAGCGAAGACCAGCTCTACTTCCCGCGCGAGGTGGAGGTGGTGGAGGTGGATTCCACCGTGACCTCGTGGCCGAAGTGGGCATTGGACCGCGGTATCAACTTCCAAATACTGCGCGATGAGAATCCGTGGATCATCGCCTCCAAACTGACCAACCGCAGCGGCCACGTGTACAAGGTGCGCGTGCCGTTGCCTGAATCGCTCAAGCGTAGCACCACTCGCCGCAGCGTGTATAATTCTAACTGGGTAACACAGCAATGAGCCAAGACAGCGGCGAATCCACCCTCAATGTGATCGGGGCGCGGGTGAACAACCTGCGCAACATCGACGTATCCATCCCCCACGGCTCGCTTACGGTAATCACCGGATTGAGCGGCTCGGGCAAGTCGTCGTTGGCCTTCGATACCATCTACGCCGAAGGGCAACGCCGCTATATCGAGACATTCTCCAGCTATGCGCGCAATATGCTGGGGTCGTTGGAGCGGCCCGATGTGGACCAAATCACCGGCCTGTCGCCGGTGATAGCCATCGAGCAGAAGACCGTCAACCGCAATCCGCGTTCCACCATCGGCACCACCACCGAGGTGTACGACTTCCTGCGTTTGCTCTTCGCACGCGCCGGCCATGCCCGCAGCTACATCTCCGGCAGCGAGATGGTGCGCTACACCGACGAGCAGATTGTGGACCTCATCCTATCGAAGTACGACGGCAAGCGCATCTACGTGCTGGCGCCGCTGGTGAAGAACCGCAAGGGTCACTACAAGGAACTGTTTGAAACCCTGCGCAAGAAGGGTTTCATCCGCGTGCGTGTGGACGGCGCCATCACCGAAATCACCCCGGAGATGAAGCTCGACCGCTACCGTAATCACTCGGTGGAGCTGGTGGTGGACCGTTTGGCCGTGAGCGCCAACGACCGTCAGCGACTGTACGACACCGTGGCCGCCGCTCTGGAGCAAGGCGACAAGGAGGTGATGATTTACCAAGTGGACACCGAGCAAGTGAGCCACTATTCCATGCACCTGATGGACCCCGACAGCGGGCTGTCGTACCGCGAACCCGCTCCGCATAATTTCTCCTTCAACTCGCCCCAAGGCTACTGCCCGCACTGCAAAGGTCTGGGCTACGTGAACATTATCGACCGCGAGAAGATCATTCCCGACGCGCGGTTGTCAATCCACGATGGCGCGTTCCAGCCGTTGGGCAAGTACCGCAACAGCACCATCTTCAATCAGCTGCTGGCCATCTGCCAGAGTTATGAGTGTGATTTAAACACACCACTGTGTCAGATTCCCGATGAGGCCGTGGATGAGATGCTCAACGGCTCGGACCGCCCGCTCACGCTCACCAACCGCCAGGTGGGCACCATCACCCCGCTGGGCGAGTACGAAGGCCTGATCAAGTACATCGAGATGCAGCAGGACGACGATGCCGGCGCCGCCGCTCGCCGTTGGAGCACTCAATTCTACACCACTCGCATCTGTCCCGAGTGCCATGGCCAACGCCTATGCCGCGAGAGCCTCAACTTCTTCGTTGACAATCTCAACATAGCGCAGCTCGCGGCCATGGACATCACCACACTGCGCCAATGGGCTGCCACGGTGATGGACCGCCTCGACAACCGCGACCGCCAAATCGCCTCCGAAATTATCAAAGAAATTTCGTCGCGACTGCATTTTCTTTGCGAAATCGGCTTGGGCTATTTGCAGCTCAACCGCCGCAGCGCCACGCTCTCCGGCGGCGAGTCGCAGCGCATCCGCTTGGCCACGCAGTTAGGGTCGGAGCTGGTGAATGTGCTGTACATTCTCGACGAGCCATCGATTGGTCTGCACCAACGCGACAACCACCGGTTGATAGCCTCGCTCAAGCAGTTGCGCGACGCGTCGAACTCCATCATCGTGGTAGAGCACGACCGCGACATCATGCTCGAGGCCGACTACGTGGTGGACATCGGCCCCGGCGCCGGACGCCGCGGCGGCAACGTGGTGTTTGCCGGCACGCCCAAGCAGTTGCTCAAGAGCAATACTCTCACGGCGCAATACCTCAACGGCAGCAAGGTGATTCCGCTGCCGAAGAAGCGGCGCGAGGGCAACGGCCGTCAGCTGGTGCTGCGCGGCTGCACCGGTCACAATCTCAAGAACGTGACGCTCTCCATCCCCTTAGGCACGCTCACCTGCATCGCCGGCGTGAGCGGCTCGGGCAAGTCGTCGCTCATCAACGGCACACTGCGCCCCATTCTCACCCAACACTTCTACCGCTCCACCGAGGAGCCCCTACCCTACGGCGAGATTCTCGGGTTGGAGCACATCGACAAGGTGGTGACCGTGGACCAGTCGCCATTGGGCCGTACCCCGCGGTCGAACCCGGCCACCTACACCGGCGTGTTCACCGACATCCGCGCGCTGTTCGTGGCCCTGCCCGAATCGCAGATCCGCGGCTACAAGCCCGGCCGATTCTCGTTCAACGTCTCCGGCGGCCGCTGCGAAACCTGCGCCGGCAACGGCTACCGCACCATCGAAATGAACTTCATGCCCGACGTGTTGGTGCCGTGCGAAACCTGCCACAGCCGCCGCTACAACCGTACCACTTTAGAGGTGCGCTACAAAGGCAAGAGCATCGCCGACGTGTTGGACATGACCATCAACCAAGCCACCGAGTTCTTCGAATCAGTGCCGAAGATTGTGCGCAAGTTGCAAGTGTTGCGCGACATCGGTTTGGGCTACATCAAGCTCGGCCAGCCCTCGTCGACCCTATCCGGCGGCGAGAACCAGCGCGTGAAACTTGCCACCGAATTGGCCAAGCGCGACACCGGCAAGACGCTGTTCATCCTCGACGAGCCCACCACCGGCCTGCACTTCGAAGACATCAACACGCTGCTGAGCATCCTCAACCGCTTGGTCGACCGCGGCAACACCGTGGTGGTAATCGAGCACAACACCGACGTGCTCCGTTGCGCCGACCACCTGATCGACCTCGGACCCGAAGGCGGCATTGGCGGCGGGCAAATCCTGGCCGAAGGCACCCCCGAACAAGTGGCAAAAGGCAATTCCCCCACCGCCCCCTACCTGGAGCTGTAACGCCGGTGATTGCAGGTTGGACGTAAGTACTAAATTTTTAACGTAAAACGTAAACGTAGAACGTATTCGATTTTTCTTTCGGAAATTCGTTATTTCGTATTTTCGTTCCTTCGTTTAGCCTTATCCGCTTGCAGAAATGAAAGAGCCGTGAACTTCCTGTGCTTTTTTCGGGGGAAATTGCTGCTATTTGGGATTTTTTTCGTATCTTTGCAGTCGATTTTGCCCCAAAGGCATTTTTATCAACGAATTAATAACTCTCTACATACAGAAAATGAACGTAACATTCGAACAAAACGGCGAAGCTCGCGGCCTTATCACCGTGAGCATCTGCCCCGAGGACTACGAAGGTAAAGTAACCGAAAAACTCAAAAAAATCCGTCAAACTCACGTGATTCCCGGCTTCCGCAAGGGCCAAATTCCCGTGCCCGAACTGCGCAAGCGCTTCGGTCGCGAAGTGAAGAGCGAGGTTATCAACGACGTGGTAATCGAAGCTGCTTTCAAGCACATCACCGATAACAATATCCGCGTAATCGGTCAGCCCATGCCCGCTCAGGATTCCAAAGAAATCAACCTCAAAGACAGCGACTACACTTTCAGCTTCGACTGCGCCCTGTGGCCTGAGCTCAACATCGTGCTCGATAAGAGCGTTACCCTGCCTGTGTACAAAATCGAAGTCACCGACGAAATGGTTGCCGAACAAGACAAGCACCTGTGCGAACGCTTCGGCGCACAAGTTGAAGGCGAAGAAGTCGACAACCGCGCTATCGTGAAAGGCTCGCTCCAAGAACTCAACGAAGACGGCACCGTCAAAGAAGGCGAAGGCGCCATCCAACTTACCTCCGCTATGCTCGGCATGTTCGCGCTCAACGGCGAAGAAGCCAAATTCATCGGCAAGCACGTAGGCGACAAGGTGGTGTTCAACCCCGCACAAGCTGCCAAAGGCAACGCTGCCCACATCGCTTCCATGCTCCAAATCGACAAGGAAGCAGCCGCTAACGTTACCGCCGACTTCGAATTCGCTATCGCCGAAATCCAAGTGCTCAAACCCGCTGAACACAACCAAGAATTCTTCGACGACGTATTCGGCAAGGACAAAGTGCACAACGAAGAAGAATACACCGCAGCCGTGCGCGGCATCATCGCCAACCAACTCTTCCCCAACTCCATCGAAATGAGCAACCGCGACATCCGCGAATACCTCGTGGAAAAATACGGCGACATGAAGCTCGACGACGAACTACTCAAACGCTGGCTGGTGCGCATGAACAACATGAACGCCGACACCATCGACCAAGACTACGTGAACGCTCTGCCCGGCATCAAATGGGAACTCATCAGCTCAGACGTGGCTGAGCTGCTCAAAGTGGAAGTCACCAAAGAAGACCTCCAAGCACGCGCTCGCATGTACGCCGCTCAGCAATTCCAGCAGTACGGCATGTACAACGCCGACGAAGACATGCTCAACGAAATGGCAAAACGCATCCTTGAGAACAAAGAATACGCTCGCAACATCCACCAAGAGCTCGAAACCCTCAAACTGTTCGATGCCGTTCGCGCCGCCATCACCTTGGACGAAAAGACCGTAAGCCTCGACGAGTTCAAAAAACTCGCCAACCCCAACGCTGAAGAAGCCGCAGAATAACCCTCACCCCAAAATACACGCAGCACCGACCCACCGGGCCGGTGCTGTTTTTTTTGCTAACCAACAACTCCCCCGCGCAGCAGGCAGGCGCACAGCGGGCGAGCGGCGGCGCGCGCGGAGCCTTTTTGCAACTGCTCCGAGCTCTTGCACGGGCAAAGCGCGCAGCAGGCAGGCGCACAGCGGGCGAGCGGCGGGGTTGGTTCGGAAGGTTGCGGAAAAGTTTTTTTGCGAATTTTTTTTAAATATGCGCTGTATGTCGAAAAATTTTTGTAACTTTGAAAAACTATTACAAATCTGACTATACTAACAAATTTTGATATGCAACACAGCGACTTTCGCAACTACGCAGTTCACCACCTCGGAATGAACGGCTTGGCGCTCGACCAATACAGCGCAGCCACCTCGTCGGTCATCACATCCAACTACATCAACCCCAGCATCATCGAAGAGCGTCAGCTCAACGTGGCTCAAATGGACGTGTTCTCCCGTTTGATGATGGACCGCATCATCTTCCTCGGCACAGAGGTCAACGACTACACTGCCAACGTAATCCAAGCCCAGCTGCTGTACCTCGATTCATCGGAGCCGGGCAAAGACGTGTCGATCTACATCAACTCGCCGGGCGGCAGCGTGTATGCCGGTCTGGGCATCTACGACACTATGCAATACATCTCGTCGGATGTGGCCACCATCTGCACCGGTATGGCCGCATCGATGGCTGCCGTGCTGCTGGTAGCCGGTGAGAAAGGCAAGCGCTTCGCGCTGCGCCACTCGCGCGTGATGATTCACCAACCGATGGGCGGTGCGCAAGGTCAGGCTTCCGACATCGAAATCACCGCTCGCGAAATCCAAAAGCTCAAGAAGGAGCTGTACAACATCATCAGCGAGCACAGCGGTCAACCCTTCGACAAGGTGGAACGCGACTCCGACCGCGACTACTGGATGACTTCGCAAGAAGCCCTCGACTATGGCATGATCGACAAACTGCTCATCAAAAGCAAGTAATTTCATCCCTACGAAAAGACTACCCAATACAGACTCTTACTAATGGCAAAAAAGAAATTTTCAGATGTATGCGCTTGGTGTGGCCGCGAAGGCAGCGTGGCTGAAGGCCGCTACTTGGTTCCATCGCCCTTGGAGGAATCCGTGATGATTTGCACTGAGTGTGCAGAAACCATCCACGAGATGATGGCCGAGCAGCAGAAGAAGCAGCCCAAAGCCTCTGCCGGCAACTTTGCTCGCCAAATGGGCGGCAAGGTGCCCACCCCCGCCGAAATCAAGGAGTTCTTGGACGGCTATGTCATCGGACAAGACGTGGCCAAGAAGTACCTGTCGGTGGCGGTGTATAACCACTACAAGCGCTTACTGCAACCCGAAACGGCCGACGATGTGGACATCGAAAAGTCGAACATCATCATCGTCGGCCCCACCGGCACGGGCAAAACCCTGCTGGCGCGCACCATTGCACGCCTGTTGGAAGTGCCCTTCACCATCGTCGACGCCACCGTGCTCACCCAAGCGGGCTACGTGGGCGAAGACATTGAAAGCCTGCTCACTCGCTTGCTCCAAGCCGCCGATTACGACGTGGAGAAAGCGCAGCGCGGCATAGTGTTCATTGACGAAATCGACAAGATAGCTCGCAAGGGCGACAACCCGTCGATCACCCGCGACGTGTCGGGCGAAGGCGTGCAGCAAGGTTTGCTCAAGCTGCTCGAAGGCTCCGTAGTGAATGTGCCGCCACAAGGCGGGCGCAAGCACCCCGAGCAACGCATGATTCCGGTGGACACCAAGAACATTCTGTTTATCTGCGGCGGCGCGTTCGAAGGCATCGAGCAGCGAATCGCTCACCGCATGAATCAGCACGTGGTTGGCTACAACACCGATCTCAACCGTGTGCATTTCACCGACAAGCACGAGTACCTGCGCTACGTGGCGCCGCAAGACCTGCGCTCATTCGGTCTGATTCCCGAAATCATAGGCCGATTGCCCATTTTGGTGCACCTCGACCCGCTGGATCGCGAAGCGTTGCTGCGTGTGCTCACCGAGCCTCGCAACGCCATCGTGCGCCAGTACCAGAAGCTGTTCAAGATTGATAATGTGGAACTTACCTTCGCTCCCGAGGTGTTCGATTTCATCGTGGACAAAGCTATCGAGTACAAGCTTGGCGCTCGCGGTTTGCGCTCCATCGTGGAAGCCATCATGGTCGACGCTATGTACGAAGTGCCCTCTATGAAAGTGGATAAATTTGAAGTAACCCTTGACTACGCTCGCCAAAAATTCGAGGCAGCCCACTTTGAGGCGGCCGCGATTGAGGCATAATACACATATATAATATATACACTCGAAAACTCCTCGCGCAATGGCACCCAACACCGATCTCACCCAAGCCCTCCGCCGTTACTTCGGCTTCAGCACCTTTAAAGGCAATCAGGAGGCAATCATCCGCAGCTTACTGGCGGGCAATGACACCTTTGTGCTCATGCCCACCGGCGGTGGCAAATCACTATGCTACCAGTTGCCTGCGCTAATGATGGAGGGAACGGCTGTGGTGATCTCCCCTCTGATTGCCCTGATGAAGAATCAGGTGGATGCCATGCGCAACTTCTCCGACGACGATTCGATAGCGCACTTCCTCAATTCGTCGCTGCAACGGCAGCAGATTGAGGCGGTGAAAGCCGACATCGAAGCCGGCCGCACCAAGCTGCTGTACATGGCGCCCGAGTCGCTCACCAAGGAGGAGAATATTGAGTTTTTGCGCTCAGTAACCGTATCATTCTACGCTATCGACGAAGCCCACTGCATCTCGGAATGGGGTCATGACTTCCGTCCCGAGTACAGGCGTATTCGTCCCATAATCAACGAGATAGGCTCGCGGCCGGTGATTGCTCTCACCGCCACGGCCACTCCAAAGGTACAACACGACATTCAGAAAAATCTTGGTATGAACAGCGGTGCGGCGGTGTTCAAGTCATCGTTCAACCGCCCCAACCTCTACTACGAGGTGCGCCAAAAAACCAAGAACACAGACCACGACATCATCCGCTTCGTGCGCCAACAGCAAGGCAAGTCGGGCATCATCTACTGCCTGAGCCGCAAGAAGGTGGAAGAACTGGCCGAACTGCTTAAAGTAAACAATATCAAGGCTTTACCTTACCATGCCGGTATGGATCCTCAGACTCGCAACGAGAACCAAGACGCGTTCTTGATGGAACGCGTGGACGTGATCGTGGCCACCATCGCCTTCGGTATGGGTATCGACAAGCCCGATGTGCGCTTTGTGATTCACTACGACATGCCCAAGTCGCTCGAAGGTTACTACCAAGAGACCGGCCGAGCCGGCCGCGACGGCGGCGAGGGGCTTTGCATCACTTACTACGCCCATCGCGACCTGCAAAAAATGGAGAAGTTCATGCAGGGCAAGCCCCTGAACGAGCAGGAAATCGGCCGCCAACTTTTGGCCGAAACGGCAGCCTATGCCGAGTCGGCCGTGTGCCGCCGCAAAACCTTGCTGCACTATTTCGGCGAACATTACGATGTGGACAACTGTGGCAACTGTGACAACTGCCTAAACACCAAAACGAAAGTGGACGCAACAGAAGAACTTACCGCGGCGCTTGAAACCATCGCCGCCCTTAAAGAAAAATTCAAAGCAGAGTATGTCATCGACGTTATGCTTGGCAAGGCCACAGCCGATGTACGCGCCCTGCATCACGACGAACTCGAAGTGTTCGGCTCGGCCGAAGGAGCCGACCGCCGTTTCATCAACGCCGTTATCCGCCAAGGCATTCTCAGCGGATACATCAGCCGCGATATCGAAAACTACGGCACCCTCCACCTCACCGCCGAAGGTAAAAAGTACATGAAGAACCCCACCACATTCAAGGTAGTGGAGGACACCGAGTTCAACGATGATGAGGAGAACGACGCACAAGCAATGCGCGGCGGCTCGGCCTGCGCTGCCGACCCCGAGCTGTACGCAATCCTCAACAATCTGCGCAAGCAAATTGCCCATCACAACAATTTGCCCCCCTATGTGATATTCCAAGACCCGTCGCTCGACGCCATGGCCACCACCTACCCCATCACCATCGAGGAATTGCAGAACATCCCGGGCGTGGGCGAAGGCAAGGCCAAACGCTACGGCCAGGAGTTCATCCGCGTAATTAAGGACTACGTGGATGAGAACGAGATCATCCGTCCGGAGGATTATCGTGTGCGCTCGGTGGCCAATAAGAGCAAGCGCAAGATCAGCATCATCCAAGCCATCGACCGCAAAATCGACCTCGACGAAATCGCTGAAAGCCTTGGCATCGACTTCGACACTCTGCTGTCGGAGGTGGAATCCATCGTCAACGCAGGTAACAAGATCAACATCAGTTACTTCGTTAACGACATCCTCGACCCCGACGAGCAGGAGGAAATCTACGACTACTTCCGCAGCGCCGAGACAGGCGACCTCAACGCCGCCTACAAGGAGCTTTGCCCCGACTACACGGAGGAAGAGATCCGCTTGGTGCGCATCAAATTTATAACTGAATTCGGCAACTAACTCAATGGACCACAGCACCTTATCTGCACTCTTTGCAGCTCACACCGGCCTTGAGCCCGCAGCCATCGACGAGCTGCCATCCTCAGGAAGCAACCGCCGCTACTTCCGCCTTCACCACCCCGACGGCTCCACCCTGATTGGAGTAATCGGCACCAATCGTCAGGAGAACGAGGCCTTTCTGAGCTTCGACGCTCACTTCCACAGCCTCGGCCTGCCGGTGCCCACGGTGGTGGCCATCGCCGACGACCGCATGACCTATTTGCAGACCGATTTGGGCGATACTCTGCTGTTCCAGGCTATCGAAAAGGGTCGCCTCACGCGCGTTTTCTCACCGCGCGAACGCGACCTGCTGGTGAAGACCATCCGTCGCCTGCCCGACTTCCAGTTTGCCGGCGCTCGAGGCCTCGACTTCTCCAAATGCTTCCCCACCAGCGACTTCGACCGTCGCTCCATCATGTGGGACCTCAATTACTTCAAATACTGCTTCCTCAAAGCCACCGGTATGGAGTTCGACGAGGGCCCGCTGGAGGACGACTTCAACCGCTTGGCCGAGCACTTGATGCTCTCAGCCACGGACACGTTTATGTACCGCGATTTCCAGTCGCGCAACGTGATGATTGTGGACGAACAGCCGTGGTTTATCGACTTCCAAGGCGGCCGCCGCGGCCCGTTCTATTACGACGTGGCCTCGTTCCTGTGGCAAGCCAAAGCCAACTTCCCCGACAGCTTCCGCACCGAGCTTATCGATGAATACATCGACGCTATCCAGAAGTATCACCCCGTGTCGCGCGACGAATTCTTAGCCACGCTGCGCCACTTCGTGCTGTTCCGCACGCTGCAAGTGCTCGGCGCTTACGGCTTCCGCGGCTACTTCGAAAAGAAGCCGCACTTCATGCAGAGCGTGCCCTTTGCCATCGCCAACCTGCGCACGCTGCTGCAAGATCAGCCCTTTAGCGAGTATCCCTACCTGTCGCA
Organism: uncultured Bacteroidales bacterium; assembly: GCA_946011725.1. GTDB lineage: Bacteria > Bacteroidota > Bacteroidia > Bacteroidales > Muribaculaceae > CAG-873. The sequence continues at coordinate 17,429 of CAMGBT010000005.1, forward strand.
ACTGCTGCTCGACCTCACCCGGCTCAAGCAGTTCACCTCCGATTTGGAGAAGCGTCAGCTCACGGTGAAGGTGATGAGCTTCGCTTACAAAAAAGGCATCCCCAACGACCCGACGGGCAACGGCGGCGGCTTCGTGTTCGACTGCCGCGCGGTGAACAACCCCGGCAAGTACGACCGCTACAAGCCGTTCACCGGCCTCGACCGGCAGGTGATCGACTTCCTCGAAGAGGATGGCGAAATCCTCACCTTCCTGAGCCACTGCTACTCGCTTGTGGACGCGTCGGTGGCTCGCTACATCGAACGCGGATTCACCAACTTGATGATTTGCTTCGGCTGCACCGGCGGCCAGCACCGCTCGGTGTACTCCGCTCAGAAAATGGCCGAACACATCAACTCGAAGTTCGGCGTGAAGGTGGAACTGCTTCACCGCGAACAGAATATCGAACAACTGCTTACCCGGAGATGAAAGGATTCATACTCGCAGCCGGCATAGGCAGTCGCCTCAAACCGTGGACCGACGCTCACCCCAAGGCGTTGGTGCCGGTGGGCGGGCGGCCCATCATCTCGCACGTGGTGGATAAGATGTTGGCGGCCGGCGTGGACACCATCGTGGTGAATGTGCACCACTTCGCCTCGCAGATTACCGAGTACCTGCGCATGGCCTACCCCGATGCAGACATCCGCTTCAGCGACGAATCGCAGCTGCTGCTCAACCACGGCGGCGGCCTGCGCAAGGCGCTCCGCCTCATCGGCCACGACGACGTGCTCATCCACAATGCCGACATCATCTCCACGCTCGACTTGTCGGCATTCATCGCCGAATTCGAGGCACAAAAGGCTGATGCTCTGCTACTTACCCAGCACCGCAACACTCAGCGCTACCTGCTGTTCGACCACGACCGCTTGCAGGGCTGGACCAACGTGGCCACCGGCGAAACACGTCCCGACGCCATGGACGCACAGCCCGAGCGGTACGACTTCCAAGCCTTTGCCGGAGTGCACATCATGCGCTCATCAATGTTCCGAGCGCTGATGGATTACGCGCCCGACAACGTGCCGTTCTCCATCATCGATTTCTACATCGACCGCTGTCGCACAGCTCAAATCCGCCGCATGGACCTACCCCAAGGCGCCGTATGGTTCGATGTGGGCAAGCCCGACACCCTCGACAAAGCTCGCCAATTCTTTGACCACCAATCATAAATGAAACACTTACTCGATTTCATAATCAAATCCAAGTCGACCGCCGGCGGCAGCGCCATCCTCACCCTCGCGCCGGCCAACGGAGCCGCCTTGCCCGAAATCCTGCCCGGACAGTTCGTGGAAATCAAGGTGGAGGATTCACCCGCCACCATGTTGCGCCGGCCCATCTCGGTGTGCGATGTCACCCCCGACGGTCGGTTAGTGCTGCTAATCAAGCCCGTGGGCGACGGCACTCGCCGCCTGTGCGCCCTGCCCGAAGGCGCACGCATCAACATCCTGCTGCCCTTGGGCCGCGGATTCTCCCCGGCTGCGGCCGGCGAGCGCGTGCTGTTGGTTGGCGGCGGCGTGGGCGCCGCGCCGCTGGTGTATCTTTCGAGCAAGTTAGCCGAAGCCGGTGCTAAGGTCACCGTGGCCATCGGCGGCCGCTCGGCAGCCGACCTTGCGGGGGTGTTGGAGCTGTATCCCGAAGGCGTGGAGACCGTCTGCTCCACCGACGACGGCTCCCGCGGCACACCCGGCCTGATTACGGCTAACGAAGCGTTCACCCGCGCGTGGGATCGCATTTGCGTGTGCGGCCCCACCCCGATGATGCGCGCCGTGGCTCGCATCGCCCGTCAACGTAATATCACCTGCGAAGTCTCACTCGAAAACGAGATGGCCTGCGGCTTGGGCGCTTGCCTGTGCTGCGTGGAAAAGACCGTGGAAGGCAACCTCTGCGTGTGCAAGGACGGCCCCGTTTTCAATATCAACCAACTGCTATGGGAATAAATCTGGAAGTGGACCTCGGTGCAGGTCTGAAGCTCAAAAACCCGGTGCTCACAGCCTCCGGCACCTTCGGCTACGGCACTGAATACGCCGATTTCATCGACCTCAACCGCCTGGGCGGCTTCATCGTCAAAGGCACCACGCTCAATCCGCGCGAGGGCAACGATTCGCCCCGCATGGCACAAACTCCCATGGGCATGATTAACGCTGTGGGCCTGCAAAACAAGGGCGTGGACCATTTTATCGAACACATCTACCCCACCATTAAGAACTTGGATACCAACGTGATAGTAAACGTGTCGGGTGCGTCCGTGGCCGACTACGTGGCAGTGGCCGAGAAGCTGGCTCCGCTGAGCGACATCCCGGCCATCGAGGTGAACATCTCCTGTCCGAACGTCAAAGCGGGCGGCATGGCCTTCGGCACCACCTGCGCCGGCGCGGCCGACGTCACCGCCGCCGTGCGCCGCGCTTGGCCGCGCCATTTGATGGTGAAGCTGTCGCCCAACGTCACCGACATCACCGAGATAGCGCTCGCCGCCGAGAGCGCCGGCGCCGATTCCGTGTCGCTAATCAACACGCTGCTGGCCATGGCCATCGACGTGGAGCGTCAACGACCATACCTTTCGACCATTACCGGCGGCCTGTCCGGCCCCGCGGTGAAGCCCATCGCCGTGCGCATGGTGTGGCAAGTGGCCAAGAAAGTGCGCATCCCCGTAGTAGGCCTCGGCGGCATCTCCACCGCTGCCGACGCCCTCGAATTCATCATGGCCGGCGCCGCCGCCGTTCAAATCGGCACCGCCAACTTCATTGACCCCACCACCACCATCAAAGTCATCGACGGCCTCACCGACTACTGCCACCGCCACAGCGTGCCCGCCCTCTCCTCCCTCCGCGGCATCATCTGAAACCGGATATAATGGCTTACGATCCTAAGGATTTTAGGGCTTCATGGCATAATTACTATGCCCGCGCTCAGTATTTTATCACCCTGAAAAAGAGCGCGATGTGCCCCGCTTTCGGCTCGCTGGCCGGTTCTACGGCCATTGAGCCGGGCATGCGGGGTAGCTCCTACATTCAAGCAAGCGAGGTGGGTAAGGCGGTGAAAGAGGCGCTGCGCCAATACACTGCAAAGTATCCGATGATAGAATTGGGGCAGTATGCTCTGATGCCTGACCACCTGCACTGCATCTTCCACGTGAAAGAGTCCTTGCCTTTTCACTTCGGCAGCACTATCCGCGATTTCAAATTCATGGTTCGGAATCACTCCGGCCTCAACCACGTTTTCGAGGACGGGTTCAACGACCAAATAATCGGCCCGCAGCGGGATCTTGACACCGTATATAGATATGTGCGCTCCAATGCATATCGATTAGCTATCCGGCGCGAGCATCCCGAATACTTTCAGCGAGTAAATCGAATCACCGTATGCGGCACCGAATTTGCTGCATACGGCAATCTGCAACTTCTTGACAACCCGTTCAAAGATCAGGTGGTGGTGCATCGTAGCGACACGCTCCAAGTTTATGAACAGCACCGCAAGCGATGGCTATACACCGCAGCCAATGGCGGTGTGCTTGTATCGCCATTCATTTCACCGGGCGAGCGAGCTGTGCGCGATGCAGCCACGGATATGGGCGGACGCGTGATCGTGCTCCGTTTGAATGGCTTTCCGGAGCGTTTCAAGCCCTCGGGTGTGGAATTTGATCTATGCACCCAAGGGCGGTTGCTGCTGATGACACCTTGGCAGGACCTTGACCGGAAAGTAACATTAACGCGAGCTGACGCCATGGTGCTCAATACCCTCTCGCAGCAAATAGCCGCCTGCCGCTAACCACACGCACCGACCGAGCAAGAGCTCGAAGCTTATCCAAAAACTTTCAGGCGGAGCCTTTTTGGATTAGCTTCGAGCTCTTGCTCGTTGTGGAAGGGGCGGGTCAGACGCCTTCGGGGGAGAGGGGCCAGACGAAGGCGCGGAGGCCCAGCTTGGGGCGGTCGGCGTTGATGGCGCGGAGGCGGTCAAGCAGGGAGGCGACGCGGTCGTCGTCGACCATGGTGATTAGGGCGGAGCCGAGGCCGGGCCAGGCGTGGGAGCCGTAGTGGGGGTCGCCGGTGGCGGAGCCGCGGCCGTTGACTTGCTGCCAAGCGGTGAATCCGCGACAGCTGAGGCGGTCGAGGATGTCGAGGATGCGTTCGTAGTGGGCTTGGTCAAAGGTTATGAAGACTGCTTTCATTTGGAGGCGAGTTGTTTGCGGAGTTGTTTACGATGTTTGCGGCGGGTGCGGTGAATGCCGTTGAAGGCGAACACGCAGTAGAGCACGGGCACGAAGAGCATGGTGAGGATGGTGGATACGGTGAGGCCGCCGATTACGGCCACGCCCATGGGCTGCCATGTTTCGGAGCCTTGGCCGGTGCCGACGGCCATGGGCACCATGCCGAGGATGGTGGTGAGGGCGGTCATGATTACGGGGCGCAAACGTGAGCGACCGGCATCGATGACGGCGCGTTTGACTGAGAGGCCGCGCTCGCGGTTGAGAGTGATGTAGTCGATGAGCACGATACCATTCTTGACCACGATGCCGATGAGCATGATGGCGCCGATGAGGCTCATCACGTTGAGGTCTTGGCCGGTGATCCACAGCATGAGGAACACGCCGGAGAAGGCGAACAGCACGGAGGTCATGATAATGCCGGGGTAGGTGTAGCTTTCGAACTGTGCGGCCATGACGATGTACACCAGAATGAGGATGAGCGCGGCGAGGAGCATGAGGTCGGAGAAGGATTCTTGCTGGTCTTCGAACTGGCCGGCGAGCTGGATGTTGACCCCTTGCGGGATGTCCATGCGCTCCATTTGGGCTGTGGCGGCAGCGATTACTTGGCTCATGGGCGCACCGTTCACCTTGGTGGACACGGTGATGATGCGTTCACGGTCTTTGCGCTCGATGGTGGGCGGGGAGAAGCGTTCGACCACGGTGCCGACGTCCTTGATGCGGACGGCTTGGCTGGCGGAATTGTACATGAGAATGTTCTCGATGTCGGCGAGCGATGTACGCGCTTCGGGCTCGTACATTACCTTGATGTCGTATTCTTCGCCGTCTTCGCGGAAGCGCGATGCGGTGGCACCGTTGATGCGGTTGCGCATGTAGTTGGCGGCAGTGGCGAGGTCGAGGCCATAGAGGGCGAGCTTTTCGCGGTCGAATTCCACGCGGTATTCGGGCTGATAGTCGGAGCGAGAGATGAGCACGTCGGCGGTGCCGGGGATGGTCCGGAGCATGCGCTGCATGCGAGCGGCCACGGAGTCGGTGAGTTCGAAGTCGTAACCGTAGATTTCGAAGTCGACGGATGCTTCGCCACCCATAGAGCCCATGTTGCCGCCCACATTCACCTGTGCTTTCTTGTATTCGGGATAGTGCTTGAGGTCTTGACGCATGAGCGCGGCGATTTCGGTGATGCGTCGCTCACGCTTTTCGGGGTCGGTAAGGCGGATGTTCATGGAGATGATGTGCGGGCCGTTGTCTTGGAGCGATGCCCAGGTGTTGTCGCTGGAGGCCGAGCCGGTGGTGTAGTTAATCACCTGAATTTCAGGGTATTTCTCTTGCCATTCGCGCACTAATCGGGCGGTGACTTCGTCGGCGATCTCCACGCGGGTGCCGATGGGTGTTTCGAGGCTGACGCTGAGGCGGCCGTCGTCGGCGGTGGGGAAGAATGATGTGCCGACTTGTCCCAATAGCAGCAGCGACACGATGAACAGGCCGAGGCACGACAGGATGGTGACGGTTTTGTGGTTGGTGACCACGCGCAGCAGGCGTGCGTAGCCGTTGTCCAGGGCGTCGAGGGCGCGGGTGATGGGCGTGAAGAATATGGTGTAGAATTTACCGTGGTTAACCACGCGGCGGAGCAACTGCGAACAGAGCATCGGGGTAAGCGAGAGGGCGGCGGTGGTGGATACAACCATCATGATGGTAACCATCCAACCGAGCTGGCGGAAGAGCACACCGGTCATGCCGGTAACCATGGTCAGCGGGAAGAACACGGCCAGCAGGGTGAGGGTGGAGGCCACCACGGAGATGGCCACCTCGTTGGTGCCGTGTACGGCTGCCTGCTTGGGATCGGAGCCGCGCTCGATGTGCGTGGTGACGTTTTCGAGCACCACGATGGCGTCGTCGACCACCATACCGATGGAGATCGACAGGGCTGAGAGCGACACGATGTTGAGCGAGTTGCCGGTGATGGCCAAGTAGATGAACGAGGCTATGAGCGAGATGGGAATGGTGAGGGCGATGATCATGGTGGCGCGCCAGCGGCCGAGGAACAGCAGCACCACGATGACCACGAACAGCAGGGCGTAGAGCACGGTTTCGGTGAGCGAGTTGATGGTGTTGCGGATATTGTCGGAGGTGTCGACGATGATGCCGAGCTTCACGTCCGACGGCAGGCGTTTTTGCAGCGACGGCAGCATTTTGGTCACCTTCTCGGAAATTTCCACCGAGTTGGCGCCGCTCTGCTTTTGGATTACGATCATGGCACCCTGCTTACCATTATTATATGTGATCTGGGCGCGTTCTTCGAGCGAGTCGTCGATGCGAGCCACGTCGCGCAGGAAGATGTTGCGACCTTGGTACGAGCCCACCACCACCGAGGCCATTTGGTCGGAGGAGGTGTACTCGCCTTGCACGCGGAGCGAGTAAGTGTCGGAGCCGATGTCGAACGAGCCGCCGGGGATGTTGCGGTTTTCGGCGGCAATGGCGGCGGAGATGGCTTCGATGGTGAGGTGGTATGCTTCGAGGCGTTCGGGGTCGACGTAGATATGGATTTCGCGCTTGGGCGCACCGGAAATCGACACTGAACCCACGCCGGAGATTCGCGCCAAGGGGTTGGCGATGGTCTCGTCGAGGATTTTGTAAAGGCCGGGGGTGGATTCTTCGGCCTGCACCGACAGCAGCAGGATGGGAATCATGTCGGTGGAGAATTTGAAGATGATGGGGGTTTCGGCGTCGTCGGGCAGCGATGACGACACCATGTCGAGCTTGTCGCGCACATCGTTGGTGAGCACGTCGATGTCGTAACCGTATTCAAATTCGAGGGTGATTACGGAGGTGTTTTCGCGCGATTTCGAGGTGATGTGCTTGAGGTTGCTCACGGAGTTGAGCACGTTCTCCAAGGGACGGGTTACGTTCTGCTCGATATCTTGCGCGCTGGCACCGTTGTAGGATGTCATCACCATCAAGGTGTTGGTTTCGATATCGGGATATAGGTCGATCGGGAGGGTGTTGAGTGAAAACAGACCCAGAATCATGATGGCCACGAAGCAGAGGGTGGTCATGATGGGGCGTTTCACAGCTCCGCCGTATAAACTCATAAGTGTCAGGTGGTTACAGGTTATCGACTATGGTTATTTCTTCTCGTGGGTGTTGATTTGGGCAGCGGCACCGTCGTTGAGGAGCGATTGGCCGGCGATGACTACGGTGTCGCCGTCGTTGATGCCGCCGAGCAGTTCATAGGCATCGTCGAGGCGCTGTCCGAGCTGCACTTGGCGGAAGGCTACGTGTCCGTTGGAGTATACGTACACGTACTTGACGTTCGAGCCGGTTTGCTTGAGCACGGCGCGGTCGGGCACCACCACGTTGTCGTTGGTGCCGATGTTGATGTTGACGCGGGCGAACATACCGGGGCGGAGGCGGCCGTCGGAGTTAGACACCTGCACCTCTACGGGGAAGGTGCGGGTGTTCACATCCACCGCGGGCGATACGCGGCTGATGCGGCCGGAGAATTGCTCGTCGGGGTATGCGTCGAAGGCCACGTCGACCGACATGCCGTTGCGCACCAGGGCGAGGTCGGTTTCGTTGACGTTGATCACCACCTTCACGGCGGGGGTGATTTGGCCGATGGTGAGCACGGGGGCGGAGCCGGTCATGTCGCCGGGATCGTAGTTGCGAGCGGTGACCACGCCGCTGATGGGCGACACTAACTGAGTGTTATCCAGCACGTTGCGATACTGTGCGCGCTGTGCGTCGAGCTGTGTGCGGAGCTGGTCGACGGCGCTCTGTGTGCCGCTGCCGATGTTGAGCAGCTGCACGGCGCGGTTATATTGACGCTCGGTTTCTTCGAGGTTGATGCGGAGCTGGTCGGCTTGAGCGTGGTCGAGCGTGACGAGCACTTGGCCGGCGCTGACGTGGTCGCCCACATCGGCTTTGATGGTGAGGATGCGGTTGGAAGTGGACGGTGAGATGTTGTTGACGTTGAATGCTTCGACGTTGGCGGTGTAGGAGCGTGTTTGGGGCACGGCGCGCACTTGCGCCACGTCGACGTCGACAATTGCTACTTGCACGGAATCAACGGCAGCGCGGGTTTGATCGCCGCCGCCACAGCCGGTGAGCGCCAAAGCGCATGCCACAGCCGGAATAAGGTGGATGGTTTTCATATGGTGTTGTATTATTTTTCAGGGTTGGTATATTGGTCGATGGGCGCGTTACCCAGGAGGAGTTCGAGGTTGGAGTCGGCCACCAGGTAGTTGTAGATGGCTTGGAGGTACGACAGGCGAGCGCGAGTGAGCGACAGCTCGCTGTCGCGCAGGTCGAGGTAGGTGGTGGCACCGATTTCGAAACTCTGCTGCTGGATGGTGTGGGCGCGTTCGGCTTGGCTGACGCTGAGCTGCGACGAGGCCACTTGCTTGATGTTAAGGTTGATGTTGTCGATGGCGAGGGCGGCTTGCGAGGTGAGCGAGCGGGTGAGGTCATCGCGGGTGTATTCCATCTGGTCGAGAGCCACTTGGGCTTGGCGCACGCGGCTGTAGCGAGCGCCGCCGGTGTAGAGGGGGATGGTGAGCTGCAATCCCACCACGGAGTACGGTGTCCAGCGGAAGTTGGAGAATGGCGAACCATTCGACGAGGAGTTCCACATGTAGTTACCGGTCACCGACAAGGTGGGATACCATGCGGCGCGTTGGTATGCGAGTGTTTGGCGCAGTTGGCGCGTTTGGATCTGATTCTGAATGAGTTGGGTATTGTTGGTGAGGTCGGCTTGGATCGAGAGGGCATGCTCGTACATGTCGGCGCTGAACTGCTCGAGGTCGCCGGCGATGGTGAAGGACGTGTTGACGTCCATCCCCATGAGGATGGCCAGTTGCAAGCGGGCTTGGCGGATGGCTATCTCGCACTGGTAAAGCTCCGGCTCAATGTTCTGCATGGCCACGGAAGCGCGCAGCACATCGTATTCGGAGACGTCGCCCACGGCTTGGCGGTTGACGTAGGATTCGTAAGTGGTGCGGGCCATGTCGTAGCTCTGCTGCACGGTGCGCTTGCTGTCGATGGCAAACAGCAACGCGTAGTAGGCGTTCTTGACTTGGTTGACCATATCCAAGCGCGAGGCACGCGATTTTTCCACCGCGCTCTCGATTTCCACTTCCGACAGCTTCATCGATGCCCACATCTGCGGGGCAATCAGGGGCATGGATGCGGAGAAGCCCATGGAGTAGGAGTTGTCCAAACCCATCTCGAAGCCTTTGTCGCCACGGCTTTCGCCGGACTCTTCGGGCGCGGCTTCGCCTTCTTTACCGCCGCCGAAGCCGTCGAGGTTCATGTAGGCCACTTGCTTTTTGAGAGTGCGATTGTACTGACCCGAGAACGACACGTTGGGCAGAAGGTTGGCCAAGGTTTCATCGCGAGAATATTGCACTTTGACTATTTCCAAATCGGCTACCTTCACGGTTGGATTCTCCGATAAAGCTATGTAGATACACTCATCGAGAGTTAGCACACGCTCTTGAGCGTGAGTAAGGGTGGTGGGCGCTATGGCTATCAGCAGCATAGCCAGAAGGCGCGGTAGTCTTTTCATCTGCGTGGTGATTTGATATTATATATATATTTAAGGTGCAAAGGTACAAAATTTTGTTCAATCTCCTATAGTGTATAGTATTTTTATCCAACTTTATGGATATTCCGACTAACTTTTCCAAGAAATCACTGCACAAAAAAATATTTTTGTGCTTTTATTTTCTTATTCGAGAAAAAATTACTAAGTTTGCAGTGAAATTGTCATTCTATGCCCTCGGGGCATTAACCTCAACTAATGAAAAGCGAATCTACACCTACGCCCTCCACCATGGAGCAGTTCGATGCCTTCCTGCGCAGCAAGCAAAAGCGCCGGACATCGGAGCGGTTCGCTATATTCCAATGTGCGCAATCGCTCGGCGGCCATTTCAGCGCCGAGCTTCTGCGCCAAACGCTTACCGACAGTGGCTATCACGTGTCCACCACCACCGTCTACTCCACACTGGAGCTGCTGGTGGAGGCCGGGCTGATTCTCTGTCACAACTTCGACGGCCGCTGCCGCCTCTATGAGTACGCCGGCGCTTCGCCCGCCTCGCACCACCACCTGATCTGCACCGTGTGCGGCCGAATCAAGGAGATGCGCGACGCCGAGGTCGACGCCCTCATCAACAGCAAGCACTATCCCGCGTTTTCGCAAACAAGTTTCACCCTCAATATTTACGGCGAGTGCCGCAGCTGCCAAAACCGGCGGCGACGCGCTTCCAAAAATTGACCAATCGGTTCCTAACATTTAAATTATGAAAGTTGACATTCTTTTAGGCCTCCAATGGGGCGACGAAGGTAAAGGTAAAGTAGTAGACGTGCTCACTCCGCGCTACGACGTTGTGGCACGCTTCCAAGGCGGACCCAATGCCGGCCATACGCTCGAATTCGATGGCCGCAAAGTAGTGTTGCGCTCTATCCCCTCGGGCGTGTTCCAAGGCAACATCAACGTAATCGGCAACGGCGTGGTGCTCGACCCCGTGCTCTTCGCTTCTGAAGCTCAAGAGCTCATCGACGCCGGCACCGACCTCCATTCAATCCTCAAAATCTCCAAGAAAGCTCACCTGATTCTGCCCACCCACCGCCTGCTCGACGCCGCCGGCGAACGCGCCACAGGCGCCTCCAAAATCGGCACCACCGGCAAGGGCATCGGCCCCACATACACCGACAAAATCTCCCGCAACGGCTTGCGTGCAGGCGATTTGCTCGAACCCGACTTCCGCCAGCGCTTCGACGCGGCCATCAACCGTCACCTCCAGCGCTTGGCCGACCTCGACGCATCGCCCGCGCAGGAAGAACTCGACGCGCTGATTGACAAATGGCTGGCTGCCGCTAAGGTGCTGCGCTCGTTCCAACTTATTGATTCCGAACACTATATCAACGCCAAAATCCGCCAAGGCCGTCGCCTGCTGTGCGAAGGCGCTCAAGGCACCATGCTCGATGTGGACTTCGGCTCATATCCCTTCGTAACCTCGTCAAACACCATCTCCGCCGGCGCTTGCACCGGCTTGGGCATCGCCCCCAACCTCATCGGCGACGTGTACGGCATCTTCAAAGCCTACTGCACCCGCGTGGGCAGCGGACCTTTCCCCACCGAACTCTTCGACGAAACCGGCGACAAGATTCGTCAAGTGGGTCACGAATACGGCGCCGTAACCGGGCGCGAACGTCGCTGCGGCTGGATCGACTTAGTGGCCCTGCGCTACGCTATCATGCTCAACGGCGTCACCAAGCTCATCATGATGAAGAGCGACGTGCTCGACCAATTCGACACCATCCGCGCCTGCACCGCTTACGAAGTCGACGGCACCGAAACCCGCGACTTCCCCTACTCCATCGACGACCCCTCGCGCGTAAAACCCATCTACCACGACATCAAAGGCTGGAAAACCGACCTCACTCACATCACCTCAGCCGACCAATTTCCACCGGAACTTACCAACTACATCAAGTTCCTCGAAAACGAGCTCCACGTGCCCGTGTGCATCGTCTCCGTAGGCCCCGACCGCAAGCAAACCATTGAACTATAACCAAATAATCAACAAAACTACCTAACTCTAAAACCTGAAATTATGGCAAAAGTAAAACCGTTCCGCGGCATCCGTCCGCCTCGCGAACTCGTCACCGAAGTGGCCTCCCGTCCCTACGACGTGCTCAACTCCGAAGAAGCTCGCACCGAAGCCGAAGGCAACCCCAAGTCGCTTTACCACATCATCAAACCCGAAATCGACTTCGCCCCCGGCACCGACGAACACGACCCCAAAGTCTACGACCGCGCCGTGGAAAACTTCAAAGCGTTCAAGCAGAACGGCTGGCTGGTGCAAGACGACGCTGAACACTACTACATCTACGCGCAAACGATGAACGGCCGCACCCAGTACGGCATCGTCATCGCTGCTAACGTCGACGACTACCTCAGCGGCGTCATCAAAAAACACGAGCTTACCCGTCGCGACAAGGAAGAAGACCGCATGAAACACGTGCGCATCCAAAACGCTAACATCGAACCCGTGTTCTTCGCCTTCCCCGATAACGCAGCCCTCCAAGAAATCATCGACCGCGTCACTGCCGACCAACCCGAGTACAACTTCGTGGCCCCCGACGGCTTCGGACACACCTTCTGGGTAATCAACGACCGTCAGCTCATCGACCGCATTACCACCGAATTCGCCAAGATTCCCTACCTCTACATCGCCGACGGACACCACCGCACCGCTGCCGCCGCCCTCGTTGGCGCCGAAAAAGCACGCAACAACCCCAACCACCGCGGCGACGAAGAATACAACTACTTCCTGGCAGTGGCATTCCCCGCTTCACACCTCAAAATCATCGACTACAACCGCGTGGTGCGCGACCTCAACGGTCTCACTCCCAAGCAATTCCTCGACCGCCTGAACGAGGCCTTCATCGTAGAAGACAAAGGCACCGAAATCTACCACCCCGCCCGCTTACACAACTTCTCGCTCTACCTCCAAGGCCGCTGGTACTCCCTCACCGCTCGCGAAGGTAAGTACAACGACGCCGACCCCATCGGCGTGCTCGACGTAACCATCTCTTCCGACCACATCCTGCGCGACATCCTCGGCATCACCGACCTCCGCAGCGACAAGCGCATCGACTTCGTCGGCGGCATCCGCGGCCTCGAAGAACTCAAACGGCGCGTCGACTCCGGCGAAATGGCCGTCGCCCTGGCCCTCTACCCCGTGTCGATGGACCAACTCATCAACATCGCCGACACCGGCAACATCATGCCCCCCAAAACCACCTGGTTCGAACCCAAACTCCGCTCCGGCCTGGTAATCCACGCCCTCGACTAATCCCCTACCCCCATACCCTCAACGAAAGCGCGGCTCCAATCAGCCGCGCTTTCGCTGTAAAGACTCCCGCCGCGGTGCCACCCGCCAGCGCGCAGCGCGCAGGCGGCGGGGCGCTGTGGCGGTTGAGGTGGGCGGCCGCTTGTGTTTTTTTGAAGATTTTTGTAAAAATCTTTTGTGGTTTGAATTTTTCTTACTACCTTTGCGGCAGATTGTGTAAATAACTATCATGAGCACACGCATCGGATTACAATTGAGTTTGCCCCATTATGGCTTGACTTCTTACCACACACCGGCCGTTGGGAGCATCTGCACTTCGGCATTTAATGCTGAAGCGGTAGTTATGCGTGTGCAGCGCCATGAGGGCGCGCGCAAGCTGAGTCTTGCAGCCGCGCCGGCTCAGGCCCATAGGTTGTTACCCCCCCCACTTGTGTTATTCTAACGCACACATTTTTGCAACCGGTAGAGCCGGCCGTGGCTCGGCTTTCCGCCAACCGTGTGAATCGTCGCGCTGCCACCGCGGTGGCAGCGCATCGCGGTGTAGTGCCGTCAGCACTTTTGTGCCGACGGCCGCTTTGGCATGCCTACTCCACTGCTAACTCAACATTAATGCAAGAATAAAACTCAAACAAATAAAGTCTTAAAAATCTCTGTCTAATTAAGACACACACACCCGGAGAGGGCACGCCGTCGAGGCGGGTCCTCTCATTTTTTGTGGTGCGGTGGTTACTTTTCTTTGTGAAGGAAATGGAAGAGTGTGCCCACGAGCAAGGCGCCGCCCACCACGTTGCCCAAGGTGCTCCACAGCAGGTTGTAGGCCAAGTTGGCCATGGTGACCTCGGCGCCGCACATCATGCCGCAGGGGATGTAGAACATGTTGGCGATGCAGTGCTCGAATCCAAGCATAACAAACACGGCCACGGGAATCCAGCAGGCGAGGGCTTTGTGGGCGATGTTGTCGGCGGTGAGGCCGAACCACACGGCCAGGCACACGCACCAATTGGCGCCGATGCCGCGCAGGAAAATCACCCACGGGGAGAGTGCGGTTTTGGTCTGCGCAATGGCCACGATGGCTGAGCGGTAAGGCTCGCTGTCGACCAAACCGCTCTGATACACAAGGAAGTAGGTGAGCAAGAGTGCACCTATAAAGTTGCCGATCCACACCATGAACCAGTTGGCGAGGACGGTTGTGGCGGAGATGTTGCGGCGCAGAGCGGCGGGCATGAGCAGGGCATTGTTGCCGGTGAAGAGGTCGGCGCCGGTCATGACTATGAGGAACAGGCCCACGGGGAAGGCCAAGCCGCTGAGCAGGCGGCCAAGCGAGGGGTTGGCGGCGGTGGCGGCGGGAAAACCGCTGCCGAGGATGAGCGATAGCACTCCGCCGAGGGCGATGAAGGCTCCGGCAAGGATTGAGAGCACCGCAAGGCGGCCGATGGGGCGGGTGGCCTTGGCGGTGCCGGCGACGAGGGCGAGTTGAAGTTGTCGTTTTTGCATCGGTTAGAATTCTACGGCCAGTCGAAGGTTTAACTGACGGCCTGTGAGGTAGTTAGGTACTGCGTATTGGATTTCGTTGACGTCGGTGACCCAGTAGTATGAGCTGACGTTGGAGATGTCGAAGAGGTTGAACACGTCCAGGCCGATCCACACGCTGCGGAAGTGGCGGAGCAGTCCGGAGGTGCGGCCGCGGTCGGCGTCGGTGACCAATCCGTAGGAGAATCCGAGGTCCACGCGCTTGTAAGCGGGCGCGCGGAAGTAGCTGATGTCGCGGCTCACGCGCGGCGCGGTGGTGGGCAGGCCGTCGGAGAAAAGGCCGCGGAGGCTGAATTTCAACCGCGGGAATTTGGGGAAGTAGTCGGTGAAAAACAGCGCGAAGGAGTAGCGGCGGTCGGTGGGACGCGGCACGTTTACCCCATTGAGCTTCTCCTGCGTCTTCATCAGCGAGAAGGAAATCCACGAGTCGCTGCCGGGCACGAATTGGCCGAAGAGCTTGAAGTCGATGCCGGCGGCGTAGCCTTTGGTGAGGTTTTCGCCGGCGTATGTTATCTTCAGATTATCAACCTCGTAGGGGATGAGGTTCGACAGCAGTTTGTAGTAGGCTTCGGCTGTGAATTTGAACGGCCGCCCCATGGTGCGGAAGGTGTAATCGCTGCCGAGGATGAATTGGAAGCTACGTTGCGACTTGATGTCGGAGTTGAGTTCAATCACCGTATTGCCCTGAGCATCAGTGACTTGGCGGCGGTATTCCTTATAGAACGGCGATTGGTAGTACATGCCGGTGGCGAATCGGAAAGCCCACCGCTGAGCGCGGTCGGGTACGAAGCCCACGCTCAAACGTGGGCTGATTAGCAGCTCCTTGTTGAAGCTCCAGTGGCTGAGGCGGATGCCGCCGTTGAAGTTGAAGTAACCGAGGTCGGTAGCGAGGCGGTAGGTGTCCTGCACGTAAGCGGCGAGGCGTGTCGAGCTGATGTCGTGGCGCGAATCGAGGTTGTAGATAACTCGCAGAGCATCAGGGTCGTATGGAAGCGAGTAGCCGGCTGAATCGCGCAGCTCCCATTCGCGGGTGCGGTCGTGGATGCGCTCGGCGTTGAAGCTGAAGCCGTAGTCGAGGTTGTGGTTGTTGAGGCTGTTGCTGCCGCGCAATCCCACGCTGATGACGGATGCGCGCAGGCGGTTGCGCGAGTGTTCGTGGTAACGGCCCACACCTAACTCGCCGCCGACGCCGTCGGTGTTCTGCGAGCCGCTGGTGCCGGCTTGGTCGAGCCAGTACTCGCCGGAGATGTCGTAGGCCACCAGCTCGTTGGTGAGGAATCCGGAGGCCAACAGCGAGTAGCGAGCGCTGCGCGAGGCCGTGTAGTCGAGGTTCACGGCCCCGAACCAGGTCTCAAACTTGTCGTTCTCCTGTCCGTCGAAGTACACCTTGAACTGCTTTGCGTCGGTTGAGGTGCCGAAGTTGGTGGTGCGGTTTTCGGGGATGAACTTATAGTTATTGATGGCCACGTTGCCCAAGAACGAGGCGCTTAACTTGCTGTTAATCTTGAAGGTAAGGTAAGTTTGGTAGTCGAAGAACCGCGGGTCGTACTCGCCCTTGTCGTCCATCGACGACAGCAGCGACGAGTTGCTCTTGTAACGCAAGCCGTGCAACTGCGTGAAGCGGCTCGATGAGCTGCCGATGGACAAGCTGCCGCCCAACAGCGACAGCGATGCCGCGCCCTCGAATGCCTGCGGCTGGCGGTAGGTGATGTCGAGCACACTCGACATCTTGTCGCCGTACTGCGCCGAGAAGCCGCCGGTGGAGAACTGCACGGAGTTGACCATATCGGGGTTGATGACGCTCAAGCCCTCCTGCTGACCGGAGGACACCAACTGCGGACGGTACACCTCCACGCCGTTGATGTACACCAAATTTTCATCGTAGGTTCCGCCGCGCACGTTGTACTGGCTCGACATCTCGTTGGCCGATGTCACGCCCGCTTGCGTGGCCACCAGGCCCTCAATAGCGTTGCCCGAAACGTTGGGCGCCAAGCTCGTGGCCTCGGTGGAAATGGTCTGCACTTGGTTGAGTTGTCGCTGATAATCAGTGACTTCCACGCCCTGCAACATGTAGGTTTTGGGCAGCATTTTCACATTAACCGTCACCGTGCCCGAGGGGTCGACCAACCGGCGCACGGCGTCGTCATAGCCGATGCAGGTAAAAATGACCTTGATGGTGTCGGCCGCAGCCACATTCAATTCGTACTTGCCATCGAGGCCGGAGGTGGCACCGGTCATGGTGCCGCCGATGCGGATTGACACGAACTCCAGCGGCTCGTTATTCTCATCGGTGACCAAACCGGTGATTTTCACATTGTCGGCCCACGCCCCAAAGGCGGCCAACAATGCGCATATCAATAGAAAAACGCGTATTCTCATCATTACATATCTTAACAATATATAAACGCACCGCACCGCCATTTATTGCATTCTCACAGTGAGATACAAAATCTAAATAGCAATTCCATTTGTAGAGAATCACACCATCTAATTCACCAAAAGAACTATCATGTCATCCTTGAAGATGCTGAAAAATACCGGATGCCATGATAATTAGAATCTGTAAATTCCAAAGTACCCCGGAGCAAATTCACGTCCATGCTTAAACATGGATCTAGACGATGCACATAATAATTCATGCACCTTCTCCTTCATTTCTCGTTCGTAAAGAGTGTTAAATATGTTACTATATGTTCCATCCATAAGTAGCTCAGCGCTACCTCTATTTTGGGGGATTAACATCAAATGAGTTGGATACCTATCGACTAAAGTTAACAAGAAAATCTTTGTTTCCAGTAGGTAGTCACGCATACTTTGTATAAAATATGGATCATCCTTAGAAATCTGATTAAAAACAGGCAGTTCTTTGATGGAACTAAATTTGTTAAGCCCATATACAGAATATGCTAAGAATAGATCACAACCATAGTTTTTAGGTGTAATCAGTTTTTCAAGCAATTTACTGCTTGAAAAATGTTGGACCGATAGTCGTGATTGTGTAATATATTTAATACGACGCAAAACATTTGCATCACTACCAAAACTGTCTCTGCAATTACCCATATCGCAGACTTGGTGATCAAATCTAAAAGTGGAAGTCAATAATTCCAGATTTTTTTGTGGATTGTATAGATATCGTAAGATAACGTAATCAGCCACCTTATAGCATGCGTCTCTTTGAACAACACCTTCATTGCGTACAAAAGTGCAATAGCCATTCATGCGATTCACAAACTCACACAAACTCCATGCACGATTGGGCCTTGATTTGATTCCTTCCCATATTTCATCTTCAGATAAAGAATACGGATCGCTCGAAATCAATTCGTGAGATAAGAACTCCAAAAAGTGTTCACGAGTGATTCGCTCATAATCCTTAGATTGCATTTCTACATAATCTTTGTCCATAATTTGTTGACGAAATTAATACTATTATAATAATAACGAAAGAAATATCTTTTTATTGTGTATTTTTAAACAAATAAAACGACAACAAAGAAAATTGTAGTTGAGTTATGGCTAAATTGATATCACAACCTGAGAGATGACTATTACTTTATGACCCAATAGCCATCAACTTTTGAGCCATTATAGGATATTATTTCATAAAGGGCTGCGAGATCTCGTTCAATAGTTTTGACGGATACTCCCACTGCTAATGCAATATCCGCGCGTGTAATTCTGGAATTCTTTGTGATTAATTCAATTATCCGTAATCGACGCTCAGCTATTTTTTTAGCGACATTTTTAGCGACATTTTCACCGACATTTTGCGTGCCAGCACTTAGTCTCCCAAGTATAAATATGACTTTAACTGAACTTGATGTCGAGTCAATCCGCATTGGATGTCCAGTGACAGCATTCCATTGCTTCAATTTATGCAGACCATAGCCAAGACTCTCTGACAAGTATGCAAGCCTAAATAATTTTGAAAGGATGGGATTTCGTGGCTGTGATTCAAATGACCTTTCAATGACTTCAAGAGGCATTGGCATTCCCCCGAGATTAAAAAATTCAATGCAATCGTCAAAAACACGAATCCTTTTTTAGTTCTTGCTTAGTCATTATGTAACCGGCTTTTAGTACCTCTTACTCGAACTTTTTGCGGGTGAAGATGAAGGAGGAGCCGAGGTATTTTTGGCGGACGATGGGGTTTTCGGCAAGTTCTTCGGAGGTGCCTTGGAAGAGAATGCGGCCTTCGAAGAGCATGTAGGCGCGGTCGGTAATGGAGAGCACTTGGGGGGCGTTGTGGTCGGTGATGAGGATACCTATGTTCTTCTCTTTGAGGCGGTAAACCACTTCTTGGATGTCTTCTACGGCGATGGGGTCAACGCCGGCGAAGGGTTCGTCGAGCATGATGAACTTGGGGTTGATGGCCAAGCAACGGGCGATCTCGGTGCGGCGTCGCTCGCCGCCGGAGAGCGAGTCGCCCATGTTTTTGCGCACTTTTTCGAGGCGGAATTCCGCGATGAGGCTTTCGAGCTTTTCGCGCTGGTACTCGCGGGTGGTGGGGGTGAGTTGGAGCACGCTGCGGATGTTATCTTCCACGGTCATCTTGCGGAAGACCGATGCTTCTTGCGCCAAGTAACCGATGCCGGCGCGTGCGCGGCGGTACACCGGGTATTTCGTTATGTCCTTGTTATTGAGGAAGATACGGCCTTCATTCGGGGTGATAAGACCGGTGGTCATGTAGAAGGTGGTGGTTTTGCCGGCGCCGTTGGGGCCGAGCAGGCCCACGATTTCGCCCTGGGTGACTTCGATCGACACGTGGTTGGCCACGGTGCGCTTGCCGTACTTCTTGACCAAGTTGTCGGTACGCAGCACCATCTGGCCGTCGGTTTCCGGCTCGGCGGCTGCGTCGTCTTGCGGTTGGTCCACCGGGTCGCCTTCGGGCACTTCTTGGTAGAATTGGCGCTCTTCGGCTGCCTTTGGTTCGACTAATTCAAACGGGTTGGGTGTTTGCTCGGTGTCTTCGCGCCGACGGGAAAAGTTGAATGAAATAGCCATGGTCAGTCGCGTTTAGCCTTGCGCAGGCGGCTTTCGATGAAGTCGGTTAAGATGTTGATAGCCACGATGTTTGATCCGCCTTGGGGCACGATCAGGTCGGCAAACTGTTTGCATGGCTCGATGTATTGGCTGTGCATGGGCTTGAGCACGTCTTGATAGCGGTCTATGACCATCTGCGGGGTGCGGCCTCGCTCGATGCAGTCGCGGGCGATGACGCGGATGAGGCGGTCGTCGGCATCAGCGTCCACAAACACTTTGATGTCCATCATGTCGCGCATCTGCTTCTCGGTGAGCACCAAGATGCCCTCGACGATCACCACGTCGGAGGGTGTCACTTCCACCGTCTCCGGCTGGCGCGTGCAGGTCAGATACGAGTAGGTGGGCATTTGGATGGTTTTGCCCTCGCGCAGCTGCTTGAGGTGCTCCACCAGCAGCGACCACTCGATGGCGTTCGGCTCGTCGAAATTGATCTTGCTGCGCTCCTCCATCGGGATGTGGCTCGAATCTTTGTAATACGAGTCTTGCGGAATGACGGCCACTTCGCCGGCGGGAAAGCCGGTGAGTATCTTATTGACTACGGTGGTTTTACCACTGCCGGTGCCACCGGCTATACCGATTATAATCATAGCTAAAAATGATGGAGGTTGATAAATCAACCACGAAGTTACGAATAATTCGCCGAACCACCAAAAAAATTTCTAAAAATCCGTTATTCGGCACAGGTGGGGTAGTAGGTGCCGGAGTAGAGGGTGACGGCGGGGCCGGTCATGAGGATGTGGCCGGTGGCGGGGTGGCAGTCGATGTGGAGGTTGCCGCCCACCAAACGCACCGTCAGCGGCCAGTGGGCGCGGGAGGTGAGTACGGCGGCCACGGCGGCGGCACAAGCGCCTGTGCCGCAGGCCATTGTTTCGCCGGCACCGCGTTCCCAGGTGCGCACCGAGAGGGTGTCGGGCGCGTCGACGCGTGCGAACTCTATGTTGGCGCGTTCGGGCCAGATGGGGTGGCATTCGAGCTGCGAGCCGAGGCCGTGCACCATTTCGTCGGTGAAATTGTCCACGAACACGATGCCGTGTGGGTTGCCCATCGACACTGCTGTCAGGCGCACGCTGTCGCTGCCCACCGCCACCGGTTCATCCACCATCCGCTCGCCGTCGAAGGCCACAGGCAGGGAGGCGGGGGCGGTCTGCGGCAGGCCCATGTCCACGGTGACGCTGTCCACCAGCTCGTCCACACCGGTGTGCACGCTCAGGTGCTTCACCCCGCTGAGGGTCTCCACGGTGAGTTCGCGGTGGGTGACTATGTGGTTGTCGTACACGTACTTAGCCACGCAACGGATGCCGTTGCCGCACATCTGCGCCTCGGTGCCGTCGGCGTTGAAGATGCGCATACGGCAGTCGGCCACGGTGCTGGGCAAGATGGCTATGATGCCGTCGGTGTCGAAGCCGGTGTGGCGGCGGCTCATCTCCAACGCGAGGTCAGAGAGGCGGGCAATAGGCCGCTGCATGCAGTCGATGAACACGAACTTATTACCCAATCCTTGCATCACCACGAACGGCAGCTCGGCGGAGAGGGTGCACGAGGCCGCTTGCGGCTCGGCCACGGCAAACCGAAGTCGGCGCAAGCCTTCGGCCAAGATTACGCGGGGCACGCCCACGTTCATGCGCATGAATCCCGCGCCCTCGGCTCCGAACGACACGCCGTCGCTCAGCGCCAGCCGTCCGCGGCAAATCAGCCGCTTGACCAGCTCCTCCTGCGGCAGGTGGAGCCGGCGGAAGTCCAGCCAGATGGCGAACGACGCTTCGGGTCGATACATCGACACTTGCGGCAACTCGCGCTTCAGGAAATCGGCGGCGAAGTCCACGTTGGCTTGGAGGTAGCGCAGCGCTTGGTCGAGCCACGGTTCGCCATGGTCGTAGGCGGCCTGTGTGGCCACCATAGCGGCTATGGGCGGAGTGTTGAATTCGCTGGCGCTCAGCCAGTTGAAGAACGGCTCGCGCAAGGCGGGCGATTTCACCACCGTCCACGCGCTTACGATTCCGGGAATGTTGAACGTCTTGGACGGTGCGCCCAAGGTGATGGTGACGGCTTCGGCATCGGGCGAAACGGAGGCTGTGGGCACGTGGCGTCGGCCCTCGAGCATCATGTCGCCGTAGATTTCATCCGACACCAACACCACCGAGTGGGCGCGGCACAGGGCGGCCAGGTGTTGCAACGTGGACGCATCCCACTGCAGCCCGATGGGGTTGTGAGGATTGCACACAATCATCATCGCGGGGCGCTCGGCTTTCAGCAGCGCTTCCAGATGCGCGAAGTCCATGGCGTAAGCGCCCGATGAATCCATGGTGAGCGGATTGGTCAGCACCTTGCGCCCGTTGCCCTCGATCACGCTGCGGAAGGAGTGGTAGACCGGCGGCTGTATCACCACGCCATCGCCCGGGCAGCTGAAATAGTTCACGCACAAACTCAACGCCTTCTTCAGCCCGGGCATGAAGGTGACCTCGCCGGGCTGCACCGCCCAATTGTGGCGGCGCTGCAGCCATCCGGTGATGCTCTGCCAGAACTCGGCCGGGGCGGAGGTGTAGCCCAGCACGGCGTGGTCCAAGCGGCGGCGCAGCGCATCGATGATGCACGGACACGCTTCGAAGTCCATGTCGGCTATCCATAAGGGCAACAAATCGTGGCGGCCAAATTTGTGGTCCATTTCTTCTATTTTGGTGGCATTGGTGTCGTGGCGATCCACCACGATGTCGAAATTGTATGCTTCCGTTTTCATAAACTCAGGTTTTACACCTTATTATATATACACTTGTCAGGTGGTTTTGAAAATAGACTGCAAAGTAACAAATAATAAATGACATATGCAAGCGACGGGGCGGTCCTTTCCCCTAATAAAAATGTAAAGACCGTAAGGCTTATGCGAAAAAACGTTTTTTCGATTATACGTAGATTACTACTTCGTATTACTCGCTGATAATTGGCTGGAATGACTAAAATCTTGGCTATTTTGGAGAAATTTGCGCCGAAGGTGGCGCAATGTGCCAACTTTTTCGTAACTTTGCAATCTACTAACTAAAAAAGATGATAATCACTGACTCCTTGGCCACTTTTGGCCGATACTGCTTATTCATGAAGCGAGTGTTCACCCTGCCCGACCGCTGGGGGGTGACGGCTCGCCGCACCGTTGCCGAGATTTCCAAACTCGGCTTGGATTCCATTCCCCTTGTAATCGTAATCAGTCTGTTCATCGGTGCGGTCTGCGCCATCCAGATGCAGTTAAATATCATGTCGCCGCTGATTCCGGCCTACACCGTGGGCTTGGCCACGCGCGAGATCGTGTTGCTGGAGTTCTCCAACTCCATCCTGTGCTTGATTTTGGCCGGCAAGGTGGGCTCGAACATTGCTTCGGAGATAGGCACCATGCGCGTCACCGAGCAAATCGACGCCCTCGAAATCATGGGCGTTAACTCGGCCAACTTCCTGGTGCTGCCCAAGATAGTAGGCTTCGTGGCGTTCATGCCGGTGCTGGGCATACTGTCGATGACTACCGCCTTGGTGGGCGGCTACCTCGTGGCCGTGTTTACCGACATCTTCACCATCTCGCGCTACGTCTACGGCCTGCAAGCGCTCTTCCAGGAATGGTACGTGTGGTACGGCCTGATTAAGTCGCTGGTGTTCGCCTTCATCATCGTGTCCACCACCGCCTTCTTCGGCTACCACGTCAAAGGCGGCGCGCTCGAGGTGGGCAAGGCTTCCACCAACGGCGTGGTGGCCAGCTCCATCCTTATCCTCTTTTTCGACGTAATCCTCACCAAACTCATGCTGCAATGATCGAAGTAAAGAATGTAACCAAGTCGTTCGACGATCGCACCGTGTTGCACAACGTGAGCGCCAAATTCTTCCCCGGCAAGACCAACCTCATCATCGGCCAGAGCGGCTCGGGTAAAACCGTGTTAATGAAATCGTTAGTAGGCTTGCTGCGCCCCGAAGAAGGACAAATTCTGTTCGACGGCCGCGACATGATGCGCATGAACATCTCCGAGCAGAAAGAGCTGCGCAAGGAAATCGGCATGCTCTTCCAAGGCTCCGCGCTGTTCGACTCCGAAACGGTGCTGGGCAACGTGATGTTCCCCCTGCGAATGTTCACCGAGCAATCCTACGACGAGATGCGCGCCCGTGCGCTCTTCTGCCTGGAGCGCGTCAACCTCAAAGGCGCTGAAGACAAGTTCCCATCGGAAATCTCCGGCGGTATGCAGAAACGCGTGGCCATCGCGCGCGCCATCGCCCTCAACCCCCGTTACCTCTTCTGCGACGAGCCTAACTCAGGCCTCGACCCCAAGACCTCAATCCTTATCGACGAACTGCTGCGCGACATCACCCGCGAGTACAACATCACCACCGTCATCAACACCCACGACATGAACTCCGTGCTCGGCATCGGCGAGAACATCGTCTTCATCAACAAGGGCCACCGCGAGTGGGTGGGCTGCAGCGCCGAAGTGTACACCTCCACCAACGAAACCCTCAACGACTTCGTGTTCGCCACCCGCCTCTTCCGCGAAGTCAAAGAAGCTCACCAACTTCGCGCCAAAAACTAATTCACCATGCGATTCTGCGACATCCCCGGCCACGACAACATCAAGCAACGCCTCTGCGCATTAGTCGACAGCGGCCGTATGCCCCACGCCCTGCTGCTCGAAGGCAAGGAAGGCTCCGCCAAGTTCGCCCTCGCCATGGCCTTGGCGCAATACATCCAATGCAACGACCGCCACGACGGCGACAGTTGCGGCCAATGCCGCAGTTGCCGCCAAATGCAGATGATGGGCCACTACGACGTGTACTACATGTACCCCGTGGTCAAGAAAAACTCCAAACCGACCACCTCGGCCTACTTCGCCAAAGAGTTCGCCGAATACATGGCCGAAAACCCGTTCATGGGCCTCGATCGCTGGCAAAAACACCTTGAAGATCTTAACGCTCAACCGGCCATCTTCGTGGAAGACGCCAACGAGGTGCTCGGCAAGCTCGGCACCACCGCCCGCAGCGGCCGCAACAAGGTGGTGGTGATGTGGATGGCCGAACGCATGCGCGAAGAAGCCGCCAACAAGCTGCTCAAAATCATCGAAGAGCCATATCCCGACACCTTCTTCATCCTCACCACCAACAACCCGCGCGCCATCCTGCCCACCATCTACTCGCGCTGCCAGCGCGTGGCCGTGCCGCCCTACTCCGACGTTGAAGTGGCCGAAATAGTGATGCGCTACACCAATCTCTCGCCCGAAGCGGCCATGGCCATAGCCTCCACAGCCGAAGGCAATGCCGCCCGCGCCATCGCCGTGGCCAATAACGACAGCGCACAGCTGCAGTCGCTCGACTTCTTTACCCGCCTCATGCGCGGCGCTTACGCCAAAAAGGTGTCAGAACTCCGCCGCTGGGCCGATGAACTCGGCGCCAAAGGCCGCGAAGCCAACATCAACTTCTACAACTACTGCTCACACCTCATCCGCGAGAACTTCATCCTAAACATCGGCGAGCCCGTGCTCAACTCGCTCACCGCCGCCGAAGCCCAATTCAGCCAACGCTTCTCGCCGTTCATCAACGAGCGCAACGTCGAAGACCTGCTTGATCTCTTCAACCGCGGCGCCGCCGACATCGCCGCCAACGGCAACGCCCGCATCATAGCCTTCGACACCGCCATCCACATCATCATGCTCCTCCGCCGCTAAGCCGCCGGCCCCGCCACCCGAGCAAAAGCTCGGAGCAGTTAGAATGTTTAGCTAAAAAAGGATCAATGATAATAAACGGTTGTTAATCTGTTAAAAGACGCTGTATCAAAAGCCAATGCAACAGATATATAAGTATTGACGCGGCCTGCCGCGTCCGCGTCAATATGCAGATATTCAGGCGGTTAGACACAGCATGGGCGGACGCGGCAGGCCGCGTCCCTACTGATTCCGACATTTTATACAGCCTCTTTGTAATCATAACGACACAATGGTTTAACATTTCAACCGTTTTTTTATATTGACCTAAAAAAAAGAGCGAGACTACCCGACTAAGTGGTAGCCTCGACTTTTCCTTTTTTTAGAGTGCAAGGATGCAGCGACAAAGTCTACATCGGCACTTTGTTTTGCAAAGTTACGAATTTATTTTTGATACGCCAAATATTCTGCGTTTTTTTCAAAAAATTTAGATTGTTGAGAAATCCGGAATTCTCGGTTTTATGATTGCGGACTTTTTGCAAAGAATACTATATAATTGATAAATTTTCATTCGTAGTTCGCTTGAACGGTTTGCGGAGATATGCTTCATTACATATAATACTACTTTCAGTGCTCCAATAATGTTTCCTGAATCTTTGCTATTCGGGGTTGCCGGACCTTTTCTAAGTCGGCGCATAAGTCGCAAATCGTATAGTAGTGAGCCGTGGGCGCAGGCATTGCGCACGTTGAGGATTGTGTGCATATAGCTATGAAAGGTAACTACTTGGCGCACTCCAAACAGTTGAGCAATCATTATGCGGTCGTTATTGTCTTTCAGCTCGTCGTACAGTTTGAGTACGGCTCCAAATGTCATAAACTCCAAGGTTTTCCATGCAGGCGCAAAGCGGTCATTCGGATTCAGTTTGTGATGGCGAGCGATTACCGGATTGCGCTTGAAATCGGCTGTATATGTTGTAGGTTCGAATGCTTGTGCATAAGAACTGTTCACCACGTTTGGATTGATAAACCATACGGGGTCATTATTGTATTTGTTCGAGAGATGATATATCATAGCCGTGCGGAATGCAATTTCAATTCGATTTAGATAGCGCATTAAAGTCATGCGCAAATCAAAATCAAAGTAATAGAGATTTACTGCATCTTCAAAAGTGGCTCCTTTGATATACTGATGTGTACGGTTATTAAGTTTTGGATAGGTATTTTCGAATGGGAATAGGTAGAATCCCAATCGATAATAACCTATGTCAAGTAAAACCTCTTGAGCTTTGACTTGATTGAGAATTGTTAACCCACGGCTTGTTAGCAGGCTGATTTGTTGGGCAATGGTAGTTGCGTATTTTGCCATAGCTATAAATCTTAGGCGATAAAGTGCTCGGGGAGGCGGTGGGTGGTTAGGGTTGGTCGTCGGGGCGGAAGAGTTGGTGGGCTTCGTCGAGGTGGAAGTATTTGGTTAGCAGGGCGATGAAGCGGGAGATGCGCTCGAGGGCGGCGGCGGTGTCGGTGCTAATGGGTTGGTGGCGCAGGCGCATCATCAGCAGGCCGTAGAGGGCGTTGAAGCAGGTTTCGATTTCGCCTTTGGGGGAGGCGCCGGCGCGGGCGCGGAGCTCTACAATCAGGGGCAGGATGCCGTAGAAGGCGCGGTGGTAGTCGGCGAAGCGGTCGTCGGCCATGACGGCGCGGTGGAGGTCGTCGAGCTGGATTATTACGTTGCGGTTGATTTGCAGGTGGCCTTCGGCGGTCACTTCTTCGCGGCGCATCATGTCGATGAGCGACTCGTACCATTCTCTCACCTGGCGGTGCTGTTCGGCGGGCAGGTTCATCGGGGTGATAATGTCGTGGTCAATCCGCTCTATATCAAGGGAATAAGCGCGGATGATGTCCTCGATTTGCCACATGTAGAGGAGGTACTCGGCGATGTTGTCGCGGCGTTTTTGCGAAGCTATAATCATTGGTTGAAGGTTTTGAGGGTGAAGGTTGAGCCGTCGAATTGGCCGTAGGAGCAGTGGTCGATCCAGTCGCCCAACACGATGAGGCGCCCGTGGGCCATCTGCCGGTCCACCACTATGTGATGGTGGCCGAGCACCACGAAGTCGGCTTGGGGGAGTGTGGCCACGTCTTGCTCCACTTGGTCGGTGTGGGCTTCGACGTCGTCGATGCCGTAGCGGCTGCGGCGGCTGGAGCTGCTCCACAGGTGGGCAAAGGGAATGGTCCAACGGGGGTGGATGCCGCTGTAGAGCCATTGCAACAGGCGGTTGCGAAACAGCGAGCAGATGAATCGGAAGCCGGCGGAGCGGCGGCCGATGCGGTCGCCGTGGCCGATGATGAAGCGCTTGCCGGCGATGGTGCGCTCCACCCACGGGGAGTCGATCACCTCCATTCCGATTTCCGTGCGGAGGTAATCGAACAGCCAGATGTCGTGGTTGCCCGTGAGCCAAGTGATCTTCACCCCGGCATCGGCCAAGGCGGCCAACGCGCCGAAGAAGCGCACGTAGCCGCGGGGCACGGCCGTGCGGTACTCAAACCAGTAGTCGAGCACATCGCCCACCAAGTATAGCTCGGTGGCGTCGGCGGCTATCGAGTGCAGAAAGTTGACCACTCGCTGCTGGTGGGCGCGAGGGTCGGCGATGTAGCGTGCACCGAGGTGAAGGTCGCTGATGAAATAGATCATAGGAAGCCTAATTCCAACTTGGCTTCCTCGCTCATCATGTCGTGGGTCCATTCCGGCTCAAACACGATGTTGACGTTCACGGACGTTACCCCGGGAATGCTCGAAAGCTTCATGTTCACATCCTCCACCAGAAAATCGGCCATCGGACAGTTGGGTGCTGTGAGTGTCATATCGATGTTGAGCACGCCGTCGTCGGCGAGGTCGATTTTGTACACCAAGCCGAGGGAATAGATGTCCACGGCTATTTCGGGGTCAACCACCGTGCGGAGGTATTTCACGATGGTTTCTTCTATCTGATTTCGTTGTTCTGCTGTCATAATACTGCAAAGTTAGCCATTTTTTGCCGATAAAGCAAAAAAAATTGCCCAGAAGGAGCGAAGTTTCACAAATTATCGCTATCTTTGCACAAAATTAATAAATGTAAAAGCACTATGAAAGTATCCAAACGCCTCTATTCACTTGTGTTAGCTTTGGCAGTAATCCTGCCCGCGATGGCACAATTCTCTATCGGTCCGCGCGTGGGCGTGGCTCTCAACACCCTCGAGCTCAACAAAGAAGGCATCGGCTCAGACAACCGCGCCGGCTTCACCGGCGGTATCCAGGCCGAAGTAATGATCCCGATGGTCAACTTCGGCTTCGACGCATCGGTGATGTATGTGCGTCGCACCTCCGAACTGCTTTCCAACCAAAGCATCGACCGTGACTACATCGAAATCCCCATCAACCTCAAATACAAATTCGGTCTGCCCGTGGTTGGCAGCCTCGTGTCGCCTTACATCTTCACCGGCCCCAGCTTCGCCTTCAAAGTGTCCGGCGAAGACTTCAGCAACTTCATCCACGAGAAGAAGTGCAACATGTCGTGGAACTTTGGCTTCGGTCTGCAGCTCATCAAGCACCTCCAAGTGGGCGCTTCCTACGGCATCGGCCTGAGCAAAGTGGCCGACTTCGTAGTTCAGAACGTGGACGTCGAAGCAAAGCACAACGGCTGGACCGTTACCGCCGCTTGGCTCTTCTAACCCGCCTTACCCCACACAAAAGAATAGCCTCACAAAGTCAGGGTCGGAAATTTCCGACCTTGACTCTTTTATATGCGCAGTGATCGCGGTTTAAACGAAAAATCCATAAATTTGGTTCTACGTTTACGGCTGACGCTAAAAATGTTTTAGCAGCATGCCTTAATCGCGGCAGTTTGGCGAACTTTTTTGTGAGATTGTTGTTATATTAAATTAAAAATGTTAAAACCTATGTTTACAATACGATACTTCCTTATCGCCGGCATGGCAGCTCTTTGCTGCGCCTGCTCCGACTCGCCGCGATTCATTGGCTCGTGGCTATCCTCCGCGCCCACAGAATATAATAGTCCCATGCCGCAAAACTCGTCGGTAAGTTTCATCACCGGCATCGATTTTCAACAAGGCGAGAATAGCACGTCCGGCCCGTTAGTGCTCACCTCCTTAATCGACATTTCGCAACAGTTGCCTGCCGATTCGCTCCTAATTTCCGAGCCCTACGATGTGAGCATCGCGGCCTCCACCTCGCTCAAGGGCACGTGGACGATGATGGACGATGATGAAATCGCCATTGCGGTGGATTTCAACACGTTCCAAGTGAACGTAGACAAAAATGGTGTGACATTCTCGCAGAACATTCTCACCCGCGCCGATGCCGCCACAGTGGATTCGCTGACACAAGTGTCGATCAATTCTTGGAAAAAAGATATCACTCGCGCTTGGAAGCACGAGCTATCGCGTATGCAACGCTTTGAAGATGTGGAGGTTAGCCGAGATCGCAATATGCTCACCTTCGAGGTGGAAAACACCGGCAACTTCGACATCAAGCTCGCATTCCAACGCGTAATAAACGCCGACTAATCCACCCAAACTGGGATTCGCCCCTCTGCGACGGCTCTTTCATTTAAACTTCGGTAATCGCAAATAGCGGCTAAACGAATAAAACGAATCAACGAATTAACGAAAAAAAATAAAAATTCGTTATTTCGTACTTCGTTTCTTCGTTTAATCCCACGACTGCACCTTAAATGAAAGAGCAGGGTGGAGGTTAGGGGTGGGGTGCGATTTGGATGGCGCCCAAACGGCGCAGTGCCAAGAAGACTTGGTGGATGGGCAGGCCCATCACGTTGTAGAAGCTGCCTTCGATGCCGGAGATGGCTGCGGCTCCAATCCATTCTTGGATGCCGTAAGCGCCGGCTTTGTCGAACGGACGATATTGGTCAACGTAGTGCTCGATTTCGGCTCGCGAAAGCGGGTCGAAGTGCACGGTGGTGTGTTGGGAGAATGACTCCTGCGCGGTGGCTGTGGTGATGGTGACACCGGTCACCACCACATGCTGTCGGCCGCAGAGGGTGGTGAGCATTTCCACGGCTTCTTCGCGGTGGGCGGGTTTGCCCAATATGACACCGTCCACGATTACCACCGTGTCGGCGGTAATCAACACGTCGTCAGCGCCCACGCGCCGGCGGTAGGCCTCGGCTTTGAGCTGCGACAGGTACACCGGCACCTGCTCCGCCGGCATGTCGGCGGGGTAAGATTCGTCCACATCGATGCCGGATGCTATCTCGAATTCCGGCACAATCATTCGCAAGAGTTCGCGCCGGCGCGGCGAGCCCGACGCTAAGATAATATGCTTCATTTCAATAAGTTAGAATTAGCCAAAGGCCACTGACTGCGCAGGCCAGCTGCCTTGGGCACGCATCACTTCTTCAATCACTTCGCGGGCTACGCCGTAGCCGCCGGTGGCATTGCACACATACTTGGCGGCGGCGATTGCATCGCGGGCGGCATCGCGCGGAGCCACGCCCAATCCCACGTGGCGCATGGCCACACAGTCGGGCAAATCGTCGCCCACGAAGGCCACTTCGTCGGGGCGTAAGTTGTTCTCGGTCATCCATTTATGCAATACTTCGAGCTTGTCGCCCACGCCGGAGTAGAAATCGGTGATGCCTATGGCGGCAAACCGCTCTTTCAGTCCGGGAGCCACCGCTCCGGTGATGATGGCCATTTTCAGGCCAGCTTTCACCGCTTTGACCATTGCAAATCCGTCTTTGAGGTTGGCCATGCGGCGCGGAGTGCCGTCATCGCCCAAGGGAACTACGGTGGGCGAAAGCACGCCGTCCACGTCAAATGCTATACCTCGGATTCGTTCTACAGGATAATTGATTTTACTCATAATTGTGTAGTATTGATTGGTTGATACTCGTTAAGGATCGCATTGGAAATTACACGATAGATGTCGCTATCGGCAGGCGGCAGCATGGCTTGGTGCGCGGCCACGGTGGCCACATCGCCGCGGCGGGCGGGGCCGGTGAGGGCATCGTGCGGTCCTACGGCAAAGGCTTTCGCCACGGACGCTTTCATCAGCGGACTCACCACCTCGAGCGGGAATCCGGCCTCGGCCAAGGTGCGCCGCGCCACCTCCATCAGGTAGATGGGGAAGTTGGAGGTGAGCACGCCGGCCACGTGCAGGTGGCGCCGTTGCTCGGAGTCGGCCGCGTAGACGTGGTCGGAAATCAGCGCTGCCATACGGCGGATAAATGCCTCGGAATCAGCGTCGGAGGCCTCTACAAACAAGGGGACTTCGCGCACATCGACGGGCACGTCCTTGCTGAAGGTCTGCAGCGGATAGAACACGCCGGCGCGCCGATGATGCGCGGTAAGAGCGCTTAGCGGCACGCTGCCGGAGGTGTGCATCACTACTCCGCGCACCGGCGGCAACTGCGCGGCCACTTGGGCGGTGGCGCGGTCGTTGGTGGCGATGATCACGGCATCGACATCGGTGGGGATGTCCCCTACCCGTTCGATGGCTGCGAGCGCATGCTTGGCAGCCAACTGCCTTACTGACTGACGCTCAGCCGGAGCGAGTGCAACGATGGCGGCACCCGCCTCCAACAGCGCACGCGTCAAGTGAGTGGCAACATTGCCGCCACCTATGATTACGATTCGCAGGGGTGCTATTCCGCCTCGGTCCATCGGTTGATTTTCACTTTCTCCCACAGGAGCTTGGCGGGGTCAACCGGGCGGCGCTCCTCGTTGGGATGGCCTAACGTAACGATGCATTCCACCACCTTGTCGGCAGGGATGCCCAAGGCCGTGCGAACGATTTCCTCGGCATCTTCGCCGTCGTTGGTGAAGCGATTGCGCACCTGAATCCAGCATGCGCCGAGGCCTAAGGCGGTGGCTTGCAGCTGGATGTAAGCGGCAGCGATGGACATGTCTTCGATGAACATGTCGGATTTTTCGGTGTCGGCGCAAATCACCACCGCCAAGGAGCAGGTGGAGATGGGTCGAGTGCCGTTGGCCTTGCATCCGGCCAGAATTTCGAGCGTGGGGCGGTCGTCAACCACCACGAAGTGCCAGGGGCGTGCGCTCTTGCTCGAGGGAGCCAACAAAGCGGCTTCGAGGATGGTTTTCACATCTTCGGGATCAATAGGATCTTCGGTATAGCGCCTAATGCTATGGCGTCGCAACAGTAAATCGTGTAAAGTTTCCATAATTCATCGGCGGCATACCCACGAGTTGGGGTATTGGTCGACAAATGAGGCAGAGGATGCGATGGCGTATGCCTCGGCTTCTGTGGCTGCCGTAGCGGCATAAACGCGGCAGCGACTGCCGGCTGTGAGTATGCCTAAGGTTTGTTGAGGTTTGCTATTGATATATTCGCGTGCTTCGGCTTCGCTGGTAAACGAGCCTACGATCACGCAGTATTTTCCGTCGAGCTGCGGAGCCACTTCCGCTTCGACTTCTTCGGGTTGCTGCGGCAGCAGCAATGTCATCGGGGCATCGGCATCGCCTTCCATGGCGGGCTGTTCCACCGCCGGCTGTTCTTGTTCGGCGGAAATCGGCCACAGCGAAGCGAATTGTTGCTTGGATGCTTCCGAGAGGTTCACCTTCACGGCCCAGCCCACCAACAGGATGATGACGAATGAGGCGGCGATGCGCAAGGCTCCGCGCCATAGGCGTGCGCGGCGCAGATGTAGCACGCTGTCGTCCTCGTCCACGGCGATGTGGTCCGCTCCGGATATACGAGCGATGTCAAGGCGCGGCATCCACAGGTATTGGGGCGAGGCCCACTGTGACTGTGCCGGCTGATATGTGATGCGACCATCCTCCATAGCCAATGTGCCCGCGCCGCCCATATTGAGCGCGCCGTTGGCTTCGAGCTCGCGGCGCATTTGCTCCACCGCCGATGCCACCATCCGGGTGGCGGCGGCTACGCTTACTCCGCGGCGACGAGCCACCGATGCGGCCAGCAGACCGTCGGTTCGTGTCAGCTCGGAATTGAATGACATAGAGCGATAAGGCGGCATCCAACAGCCGGCCTCATCGTCGTAACGTGCAGATACTCGGTGCGCTAACACCGCCCCAAGGCCAGGCACGATCACGCAATCGTGGCTCTGCAGCAGGTATTCAATATGTGGTATCAAGTCTTTCACACCACAAAATTAGTAAAAATTTTTGACATAGCCACACTTTTTCGCCACAAATATTTAATCGAAGGCAATTTTTTTGCTGAAAAATTCGTAACTTTGCCAAAAATATTAACGCTAAAACTATGCTGATACTCTATCGTATATATCAATGTGTGATAATGATTCCGGTGCTGTTGGTTGTCACCATTCTCACCGCCTTGCTTACTATCTTGTTCTCTTTCATGGGGTTAGGTCGCTCGTTAGGCTACTACATTCCAGTGATTTGGGCCAAGATGTTCTGTTGGCTGTCGCTGGTAAGGGTTGAAGTGCGCCGCAAAGGCGAGGTCAAGCCGGGTCAGTCGTACGTGTTCGTGGCCAATCACCAAGGCGCTTACGACATCTTTGCCATCTATGGCTATTTAGGCCACAATTTCCGCTGGATGATGAAGAAGGCGTTGGAGAAGATTCCATTGGTGGGCTACAGCTGCCGCGTTTCGGGTCATATTTACGTTGACACCTCTTCGCCCAAGGCCACCAAGGAAACGATGGAGACCGCCGAGAAGCGCTTGGCCGGCGGCATGTCGGTGGTAGTGTTCCCCGAAGGCACACGCTCCGCCACCGGTGAGATTGGCAAATTCCGTCGCGGCGCGTTCTTCCTGGCCACGGAGTTTAAGCTGCCGGTGGTGCCCATCACCATCGATGGCGCTTACGACATTCTGCCCAAGAATGCCAAACTCCCCCACTGGGGCAAGATCATCCTCACCATCCACCCGGCCATCCACCCGGGTGCCGAGGGCCACGACCTGCCCGCGCTGATGGAGCAGTCGCGTGCGGCTATCATGTCGGCGCTATAGTCGGCTGAAGCGGTAACCCATGGCGCTGAGGCTGTCGATAATCTGAGGCAAGCGCCGATAGAGCTTGTCGGTGCGCAGGGCTTGCGTGCCGGGGTGCACAATCAGGATCACGCCGTTGAGCGTGTTAGCTCGCTCATATTCAAATAGTTGGGTGATAATTGAATCGCTCGAATGATACTCGGCCATACCCGGAACGGTGTAGTCACGGTAGATTTGTATGCCCGGCGTGGGGTTGATTACCCGCAGCCCGCGGCGGCGGAGCGCGGCCGCCTGCTCGGCGTTGATCCACTCAAACGGCGGCAGGAACCATCGGCAACTGTCCTCGGGGATGCCCCAATCTGCGGCCAACAGCTGCAGGTTGCGGTCCACATCGCGAAGCATCGAATCGATGGTGACGCGGGCGGTGCGTTCGTCGTCCCATTCGGCCAACTGCAGATGGCGGTCGCTGTGGCCGCCCACGTAGTGGCCGCCGGTGATTACGCGCTGAATCACAGGGTGATGCACACTGTCGCGCAGGAAGTTGCCGGTGAAGAAGAATGATGCTCGCAGGCCGCGCTCCTCGAGGGTCTGCAGAATAAACGGCAAGCCTTCGCACAGCGAATCAGCCGAGAACACGGGGTAGATCACCGGTTGCGAAGCGTTGTGGCGCACCATGGCGCCGTGGCGGTCGAAGTGGTCGTCGGCAGCGGAACTGCAAGCAAAAGCCGCTGTGGCCAATAAAAAGACTACAGCGGCTAATATATTGATTAAGAGCTTCATAGTGCGGATTACAGCGGACGGATGCCCATGATTTGGCGCATCTCGGCCAAGGTGGCGGCAGCGCGTACACGGGCACGTTCGGCACCTTCGCGCACCACCTTGCGCAGGTAGTCCTCGTTGGCGAGTATGTCGGTGATGCGGTCGCGGATGGGCGTGGTCACGGCCACGATGTCCTCAGCCAGTTGCTTCTTGAGGTCGCCGTAGCGGATGGAGCAGTCGGCGTAAGCATCGCGGAAGTGCTTCACCACTTCGGGGGTGGAGGTGAGTTCCAGCAGGGTGAACAGGTTGGCCACCGGTTCGCTCATGGGCGAGTTCGGCTCCTTGGGGCCTTCATCGGTGGTGGCGCGCATCACTTTCTTGCGGATTACCTTGGGATCGTCGATGAGGTAGATGCAGTTGCCCTCGCTCTTGCCCATCTTGCCGGAGCCGTTGAGGCCGGGCACCTTCACGGGAGCACCGCCGAAGTCGAAGTCGGTGGGCTCGGGGAAGAGGTCCACGTGGTAGAACGAGTTGAAGCGGCGGGCGAAGCGGCGAGTGAGCTCGAGGTGCTGCAGTTGGTCCTTGCCCACCGGCACCTTGGTGGCCTTTTGGATGAGGATGTCCACGGCCATCAGCGTGGGATAGGTGAGCAAACCGGCGCACACGCGCTTGTTGCTGTCGCCGCCGATGATTTGATGCTCGAAAGCCTCGTCGGAGTCATCGCCTTCGCCGCTAAGGCCCAAGCACTTACGTGCTTTGTCCTTGAATGCGGCCGTGCGCATCAGCTCGCCGATGCCCACGTGCATATTCAGCAGAAGATACATCTCCGAAATCTCGGGGATGTCGCTTTGCACGAAGATGGTGGCCTTTTCGGGGTCGATGCCGGCGGCGAGGTACTCGGCCAACACGTTCTTGACGTTGGCGTGGAGCGCATCGGGGTCGGTGGAAGTGGTCAACGCATGGAGGTCGGCCACAAAGAAGTTACAGTCGTGTGCATCTTGAATCTGCACAAATTTGCGCAGAGCACCATAGAAATTGCCTAAATGCAGGTTACCGGTAGGGCGAATGCCACTCAGTATTATTTCACGTTTGGGTTGTTCCATAATTGTCAAAATTTTCGCAAAGTTACAAATTTCCATCCACACTACCAAACCTTCCACACATTTTCTTGCAAATTTCTTGCTACACATCACAGCTCTTTCATTTAAGGTGCAGTCGTGGGGTTAAACGAAAAAACGAAGTACGAAATAACGAATTTTTATTATTTTTTCGTTAATTCGTTGATTCGTTTTATTCGTTTAGCCGCTATTTGCGATTACCGAAGTTTAAATGAAAGAGCCGTGCTCGGGGCTGTTAATTTTTGGTAATTAGTTGGGGGTGTGGCGGTTTTTTGCTAACTTTGCCGCAAAATTTTGCTGAGAATGAAACATTTATTTGTCATCATAGCGCTCGTGGGCGCATGCTTGTCGGCGTCGGCCTTTGCCGAGGTGGACACTCTCTGTGAGGAAGATCCTTACGTAATTTTGATGGGCGAGGCCGACAGCGCCATCGTGCGCCGCGACTGGCCGGAGGCGGCCGCTCGCCTGCGCGATGCCTTGGCCGTGAAGCCTAACCATCCGTCGAACGTGCTGCTGCTCAACAACTTGGCCGCTGTATACTCCAATATGGACATGGACTCGCTTTCGCTCGCCACCTACGACCAAGCGCTCGAAATGGCGCCATCGATGCTCACCGTGGTCACCGGCCGCGCTCGCCAGTTGCTCAAAATGCTCCGCGATTACGAGGCGTTCGACGCCTTTGCGCACGCTATCGCCATCGATTCCGTCTGCATCGAGGCTCGCTTTTACCACGGCATGATGGCGCTGTACGGCGGCAACCAAGCCATAGCCGAGGAGGACTTCGCCGTGTTGCAGCGCCGCGTGCCGGGCAGCATCGACACCGCCATCGCCCTCAGTTCGCTCTACGCCCTCACCGGCCGCGACCGCGAGGCCGTGCCATATCTGCGCTTCCTCACCGAGAACGACCCGCAAGCCGAGTACTATGCCCAGTTGGCCGGCTGCTACCTCCAATTGGGCGACCTCAACGAGGCCTCCGACATCATCGGCCGCGGCCTCGAGCGCTATCCCGACGACCCGGAACTCTACTACTATCGCGCGTGGCTCAACCGCGACCGCTACCTGATGGACGCAGCCCGCGCCGACGCCCAACGCGCCCTCCAACTCGGCGCCTCACCGCAGCGCGTGGCCGCCCTCTTCGCCAACTAATGTATGCCACGACGGTTCAACTCTTGCTGATAGCGGCGGGCGTTGGCTTGGTGCTCGGCGAAGGTGGTGGCGAAATTGTGCCGTCCACTGAAGTCTTCCTTGGCGCACATATATAAATATGTATGCGCGGGCGCGGTGAGCATGGCATCGATGGTTCGGCGCTCGGTCATGCGTATCGGGCCGGGCGGCAGTCCCGCGTGCTTGTAAGTGTTGTACGGCGATTCCACCGCCAAGTGGCGGCCGGTGATGCGGCGCAGGGTGAAGTCGCCCACAGCGTATTTCACCGTGGGGTCAGCCTGCAGCGGCATGCCCTTGGCAAGGCGGTTGAGGTACAGCCGTGCTATCACCGCGTGCTCATCGGCCATGGCCGATTCCTCTTCCACGATGGATGCCACCGTGGCCACCTCCACCGGCGTCAACCCTAAGGCGGCCGCCTGCGCCCGGCGGCTATCGTTCCAGAAGTCATTGCGCACCTTCAGCAAGGTCTGCGCCACCCGTTCCGGCGAGGCCGTCCAGTAGAATTCGTAAGTGTCGGGGAGGATGGCCGCCGGCAACCAACGCTTGTCGGTGAAGCCGCTCCGGCGCGCCACGCTGTCGATGGCTCGCGCTATCGAGGCGGAGTCGGCCTCCAACTTCGAGGCCAACCGGGCGTAAACATCGCCCATCAGGCGCTGGGCGCTAACGTGCACGCGCACAGGCGTTTGCCGTCCGCATTGCACCATCCGCGCCACCCGCAGCGACCACGCGCCATCGCGCACCACGTATGACCCGTGGGCCGTGGCCGCATCGCCGCCGAGCACACACCACGCCCGGTACACCTCGCCGCCGTAGTCCTCGCCCAACGCCACGCGAAGGCTGTCGCCCACGGCATCGGCCGTGCTCCCGGCCGGGATGTAGATCCGCACGTCCGCCCCGGCGTAATGCCGCATCGGCGCCAACCACACACCCACAAGCAGCAGGACAAACAGCACCGCCGCCACTGCAATCGTTATCTTTTTAGTTTTACTCATCTGTAGAAATTTTCCGCAAATTTAATACTTTTTGCACAAACTGAGGCAACATCCGAGCCAAAAAAATCGTTGTATAGACAAAACATTTCAAAAATTGATAAAATCTATTTGCATTTTCTAAAAATTTGCACTAACTTTGCACCGTAATCAAAACTAAAACACTTAACAATCCGTAATATGAAAAAGAAATTCATTTGCACTGTATGCGGTTACGTATACGAAGGTGAACACGCTCCCGAAAAATGCCCCATGTGCGGCGTTGGCGCTGATAAATTCAAAGAAGTAGACACCACTGCCGCCCTCCAATTCGTGACCGAACACGAAATCGGCGTAGCCAAAGGTTGCGACGAACAAATGATCGCCGACCTCAACGCGCACTTCTGCGGCGAATGCACCGAAGTTGGCATGTACCTCGCCATGAGCCGTCAAGCCGACCGCGAAGGCTATCCCGAAGTGGCCGAAGCCTTCAAACGCTACGCCTTCGAAGAAGCCGAACACGCTGCCAAATTCGCTGAACTCCTCGGCGACTGCGTATGGGACACCAAAACCAACCTCGAAAAACGCATGGCCGCTGAAGCCGGTGCCAACGCCGACAAAATGCGCATCGCAAAACGCGCCAAAGAGCTCAACCTCGACGCCATCCACGACACCGTACACGAAATGGCCAAAGACGAAGCTCGCCACGGCCAAGGCTTCCAAGGCCTCTACAACCGCTACTTCGGCAAATAAACAGCCACCAACCCCCTACAAAGCGAAGCCCCCAAGGCTTCGCTTTTCTTTTGCCCAAGCGGCGCCGCCCGCGCTGCGCCTGCCCGCCTTGCCGGCCGCCTTGCCGCCCACCAGCCGCTGGACGCAGACAAAGCTCGGCGCAGCGAAGCGCCCGCCGCGGGGCGGTTCGGTGGCGAGGCGGAAGCCGAGCGGCGCGGAAGCGCCCCGCTCCCGCGC
>CAMGBT010000006.1 GCA_946011725.1 uncultured Bacteroidales bacterium
GCGCGGCGCCGTGCGGGGGGGGAGGTTTTCTTGCGGGGGGGTGAGGGTGGGGGATTTTTTAGCGGTGGAGGTGGAGGGTGGTGCGGGTGGCGGTGCGGCGGATGTAGAGGCCGGGGGTGAGGGCTTCGGGTTGGATTTCGATGCCTTGGAGGGTGTAGTAGCGGGTGGCGGTGTCGGGGGTGTCGGCGGGGATGGGTTGGACGTGGCTTATGGAGCTGTCGGAGGCGAATGTGGCTTGGAGTTGGATGGTTTCGAAGGAGACGGTTTGGATGCCGTCGCTGTCTAATGTGGCGGCTTTCAAGCGGTTATCGGCTGGGGTGGTGATTAGTGTACGGTATTCTTCGGCTACGATGAATTTGTAG
Source organism: uncultured Bacteroidales bacterium (assembly GCA_946011725.1). Classification (GTDB taxonomy): domain Bacteria; phylum Bacteroidota; class Bacteroidia; order Bacteroidales; family Muribaculaceae; genus CAG-873. Next base: position 363 of record CAMGBT010000006.1, read on the forward strand.
ATGGGGGTGAAGGAGATGGTGAAGGGCTGGAATTCGGCGCCGGAGAAGTCGGGGCGGTAGTCAATGTAGGGGATGTTTTCGAGGTAGACGGGGATGTAGATGTCGATGTGGGATTCGCCGATTGTTATGACGGCTTCGGGATGGTCGGTGACGGATATTTCAAAGTTGTGGACGATATCGGCAGGGATGGCTTCGGGGAGGTCGAGGCGCATGAGTGCGCCGATTGTGGCGGTGGTATTGTCATCGGATGGGGTGCATATTAGCGTGTTTGCTTCGATGGAGTAGGATGAGGCGGCGAGGTTTGGCATGGCGGCGCCATCGAGGGCTTCGGGCTGTCGTTCGGTGCCGTTGATTACGGGTGAGATGGTGAGGCGGCCGTCGGTGAGGTATGGGAGCGAGTTGAATGTTGCTTCGGTTTCTTTGGGCTGTGTTTCAGCGATTTGGATGCCGTTTGCGCGAATGATGAAGCGGTCGACGGTGCTTCTGTTGGAGTTGGTGAATGAGCTGTGGATGTTTAGGCTGTTGGCGGTGGTTTCGGTTGGGGTAAAGATGACGGTTGAGGTGGTGAGGCTGTGGTTGATTCGGAAGGGTAAGTAGCTGATTTTCAGCCCAGTGAGTTTTACTTGGGTTGAAGTGGTGAACACTACGTTGTTTTGGGCGATGTCGCCTTCTGCGGGGAGCCATTTGCCTTGGGAAACGGCGCCGGAGGAGGCGTAGATTTGACTATCGGCGGAGGCGCCGTTGAAGAGTACTTGGGCGAGGAAATAGCCTTCGGGTGCGCTGATGGTCAGGTGGTTATCGGCTTCGAATAGGGCGGCACCATCGGCAATGCTGACTGTGTGGTCGAAGTGGAGGTGTGAGCCGTTGAAGGAGAAGTCGGCGCCGGAATCAGCGTCGGCAAAAGAGCCGTCGGTTGAGATGGTTTCCGGGTCGGAAGGGGTGTAGAATACTTCGAGCGAGGTGAGGTTGAAGGGAACGTTGCCCGTGCTCTCGTAGTTCTGCAATATGAGGCTCTTTAAGGTAGTGTTACCATCCAAATCGAAACTGAAAGTGTGGCTGGTTCCTACTTGTTTTAGACTTGCAGAGGCGGATTTGGAGAGGTTTTGGTCATTATTGAGCTTGATAAAGCAGGTGTTTGTGCCTGCGGATCTGGCTGTGATGCTCACTTCAATGCGGGTGGCATTCACCTGACCTTTTTCGGAGAAAGCCATGTTGATAATTCCGGCATACGTTGATGTTGAGTTTACATTATTGGGATCACCGACAATCCAGCCTGTTCCGCCTTTTTCCGTCTTAATATTTGTAAGAGAATTGAATTTTGCGACGTATTCGCTTCCGGCGCTTAGATATGTAGGTTTATTCTGATTAACCTTGACAGCGATTACGTTTCCAATATTTTGTTCCGTTGGTTCGACGCAGGCAAAATTGATGCGGAAGGACTTTTCGGCGGCTTGGCAAATGCTGTAGCTGAAAAGGATGGCGAGGACCGGGAGTATGAAAGCCTTAGCGGCGATGGAGGGGGCGGATGTGTGGAGTATTTTCATCTTTTAATTTGTATCTGAATAATCTTGGGCAAATTTACAAACTATAACTCGAATTACAAAATTTTCAAAGAAAAAAAGAACAAAAAAAACATCATGGGCGGCCGAGCAGGAGCTCGGAGCTGGTGCAAAAAGGCTGCGCGGCGCTACGGGCTGCGTAGCGGTGGGCGGCGGCGCGGTAGACCTTCCGCAGCAAGCTGCGGAGGTGGTGGGGTACAGCGAGGGGGGAGGCGGGTGCTTGGGATTGTTTTGGTGGGGAGGGTTGTCGATTGGGGAAAATTTGCTAACTTTGTGGTGTATTTTTGCGCTCTTTGTTTTTTTTGTGGTTTTTGCTGTTTTTTTTCGGCTTTTTGGGGTTACCTTGGTGCGTGGTTTTCATAATTGGTAAATTTAAATGATTTACCGATATGAAAACTGAAGGACAATGTAACTTGAACGTGAATGATGCTCGTTTTATCGCGGGCTTGAAGGCCGGCAACTCGGCTGTGTGTCGTGAGTTTTTTTATGGCGAAATCGTGGGTGTGTTGCAGAAGATTCGAGTGCAGGTGTACCGCGGTTTGGTTGACTTGGACGAGATGGTAAGCGAGTTGTATCTTTATCTGTCGCGTCGTGAGTGGTCGAAGCTGGAAGGGCTCGATGGGAAGAATGGTTGCCGATTGCGTTCGTGGATGATTCCTGTGGCGTGGCTTTTTTTGTGGACGCATACGACAGGATGATGGGCGTGGTTGCAGACGAGGATTCGGCGGAACGTTTGGCGTCGGAGGATGTGCGCGATGATTTGCGCATCCAGATGGCGATAGATGTGAATGCTGTGCTGGGCTGCACGCCAATCAGTATGGCAACTCGTTGTATAAACTTGGCAACTATCAGGATAGCTACGCGGTGTACAAGCAGCAGAGCCTTGGGCTCTGGAGCTGTATGGACCAGACTCGAAGGAATACCGCTGGACTATGTACACGCTGGCTAACATCATCGCCTTCACGGGCAATGTGGAGGAAGGCTGCCGGGTGTATATGTCGGTGGCAGGGCTGTATCGCGACAAGTTGCGCGAGCAGCTGCGTGTGCTGCCGTCGGAGCAACGCGAGGCGCTGTTGGACGAGAGCATCCGAGTGCTGCAGAGCATGGTGGCCTACGGGCTTGAGGCCGGATGCAACGGCGATGCGTTCACGCGCCGGGCCTATGAGTCGCTACTGGTGACCAAAGGCTTGCTGCTGGCGGCCGAGCGCAGTGTGGATGATATAGTGGAGCAATACGGCACAGCTACCGACCGAGCCGACTTGGCGCGGTTGCAGCAGATGCGCGCTCGCTTGCTTCGGTTGGAAGCGAGCGACAACCGCTCGGTGGAAGAGGTGGCCACTCTGTATGGCAACATCTTGGCGCTTGATGCCGAAATTGCGGCACGATGCAGTCAGTATGGCGACGTATCGGGGTTCATGGCAGTGGATTACGAAGCCGTTCGTGAGTCGCTTGGCAAGGGCGAAGTGCTGCTCGACTTCGCCGAGATTCCGCACAAGACGCAGCCGCGCGAGTATGTGTGCTATGAAATACGGCGCGAGTATGAGTACCCGCGAGTGCACCGGGTGTGCACTCTGGGGCAGCTGGATTCGCTGTTGACGTTGGAAGGCGGCGAGCGGTCGCGGCTATATAGCGGGGAGAGCGGCGCTGCGCTGGAGCAGTTGATAGGGCGGCGAATGCGCGGTATCATAGGTAATGCGCGCACGGTGTATTATGTGCCTGATGGCGAGTTCTATCGTATTGCTTTAGAGGCGATTACGGTGGAAGGTCAGCCTCTGTGCGAGCGCTATTCGATGCGCTGTTTGAGTTCGGCTCGACGGCTGTGTGAGCCGACGCAGACAGGCAACATTACCTGTGCCACCATTTACGGCGGCTTGGATTACGGTGAAGGCACGTTCCGCCCACTTCCGTCGACCGCTAAGGAAGCCTCGGCCGTGGCTGCACAAATCGGGTCGGCGGCCAAGGTAGTGACGGGCTCGGATGGCACCAAGCGGCGATTCCTGCTGGCTAACTATCGGAATGTGAACGTGTTGCATATCGCTACCCACGGCTATTTCTACCGTCCGGAGGATGCTGACGCCCCAGTATCGCTGCAGGGCTATGCCGATGCGATGGTGCGTAGCGGCTTGGTGATGGCTGATGGTAATACGGGCTGGGACGGCGATGGCCAAACCGGCTTGCTGTCGGCCGCGGATATAGCGCGGTGCGACCTGAGTCGGGTGCGTTTGGCCTGCATTGCGTCGTGTCATTCGGCTGATGGCGAGGTAACGGCCGAGGGCGTGTACGGCTTGCAACGCGCATTCAAGAAAGCGGGCGTGCAGTCGATGGTGCTGAGCTTGTGGGCGGTGAGCGACGTGGTCACCGGCGAGTTTATGACCGCGTTCTACCGCGAATTGGTTGGTAGCAAGTACGATGTGCGTAAGGCGTTTGAGCGCGCACGCGCTTCGATACGCGAGCGGTATAGCGACCCGTATTATTGGGCTGCATTCGTGCTTATCGACTGAAGACGTTGTTGCAGAACGAGAGTTTACCATCGTCGACGCGTTGGCGTAGCAGCGCTATGGCGTCGGCATAGTTTGCGGGCATTTGTCGGCGGATGAGGTCGATGGATAGGCCGTCGGGGTTGTCTTGGAGGAGTTGGTCAACGTGTTGGGCTACAGATAGTTGGTGGGCAGCTTGGACTTGGGGTGTGGCGGCGCGCTGAGCGCGGCAGAAGTCGCACTTTCCGCAGGGGGTGGCGTCGGTTTGTCCGAAGTATTGGAGCATTCGTTGCACGCGGCATTCGTCGTTGGAGAATGCGAAGCGGCGGACGGCATCGAGGCGGTGCTTGGCTTTTTCGAGCATGTCTTCGTAGACGGCGCGGGGGATTTGAATCTTGTCTTTTTCTTCGCGGCGGACGGGATAGTACACGAATGGGTTGGTGCGCGGTGGCACGTATGAGATGACGTGCATGCGGCTGAGGGTGATGAGGGCTTCGAGCACGGTTTGCACCGGGAGGGATGTGCGAAATGAGAGTTCGTTCTCGTTGATGGGCACGTAGTCGGCGAAGATGCCGGAGTAAGTGCGGAGGATGGCTTGGAGCACGCGGTCGGTGTTGTCGTCGAGTTTTAGCGAGTAGAAATCGCTCTTAGGGATGGTGACCATCAGACGGGCACGGCCGCCGATTTCGTCGGAGTATTCGATAACGCCGGAGCGAGTGAGGATGCCGAGGGCAGATTTTGTGGGCTTTGGTTGGAGGTCGAATGTGCGGCAGAAGCGTTCGAGGTTACATTCGTAGACTTGGTTGTAACCGCTTCCTACAGAGATGTTTAGGTATACGGCGAGGCGGTCGTAGACCATGCGGATGAATTCGCGCGGGGGGAATGCTTCGTGGAGGCGGCGCGTTAGCAGGGCTTTGTCGGATTCGGCCACGAGCAATACGGCGAACGATTCGAGGCCGTCGCGCCCGGCACGTCCGGCTTCTTGGTAGTATTCTTCGAGCGAGGGAGGTATGTCGAGGTGGACGACCAGGCGCACGTCGGGCTTGTCGATGCCCATGCCGAAGGCGTTGGTGGCCACCATGACGCGGACTTCGCCGTCCTTCCAGCGGTCTTGCTTGATGGTTTTCTCTTGGGCGATGAGTCCGGCATGGTAGAAGTCGGCGGAGATGCCTTCGCTGCGGAGCAGTTCGGCTATTTCGGCGGTACGACGGCGTGAGCGGACGTATACGATGGTGGAACCGGATGTGCGCGAGACTACGTGGAGCAGCATGTCGTTCTTGACTTCGCAAGGGCGCACGATGTAGCTGATGTTGTCGCGGGCGAAGCTGCGGGAGAATATTTGCGGCGAGCGCATGGCGAGCTTATCGGCGATGTCGGCCACGACTTCGGGCGTGGCTGAAGCCGTAAGGGCCAAGATTGGCAGCTCGGGGAATACCTTGCGGAGGGTGTTGATTTGGAGGTATGACGGGCGGAAGTCGTAGCCCCACTGCGAGATACAGTGGGCTTCGTCCACTACGATCAGGGCTATGTCCCAGGTGCGCAATTCGGCCACGAAGCCTTCGCGGGCGAGTTTTTCGGGGGCGATGTAGACTATTTTGACCTTTCCGAGGCGTATACGGTCGAGTGCGAGGCGCTGCTCGGGACGCTGCATGCCCGAGTGGAGGCAAGTGGCGGGGATTCCGTGCTCGCGGAGGTTGTCCACTTGGTCCTTCATAAGCGAGATCAGGGGCGAAATCGCAATGGTGATGCCGGGCAGGAGCATGGCCGGCACTTGGAAGGTGATACTTTTGCCGCCGCCGGTTGGCAGCAGGCCGATGGTGTCGCGGCCGGAGAGCACGGAGTCGATGATTTCCGCTTGAGTTGGGCGGAATTCATCGTAATGCCAGTATTGGCGGAGGATGTCGAGGGGCGTGGCCATTATTCAGTTTCGTTGGCCACGCGGATTTGCTTGACCAGGAGCTGGAGGGTTGATGTGGCGTTGTGGTGCTTGTTTTCCTCGATGGTGTAGCAGATGTTGAAGGGCTTTCCGGCGTGGATGTAGTCGAAGTAGCGGGCCATGTTGAAAGCGATGCCGTTGATGACCTTGCCGGAGGTGTCGTCGACCAGCTCGAGCTTGATGTGCTCGAGGTGTTTGCCCACTAACATGCTGGTGCCGAAGTCTTTAACGCCGCGAGTGCAGAAGGTGGGCTTTTGGTTGCCTGGTCCGAAGGGGTTGAACAGGCGGAGCGTGGAGATGAGTTCGGGGGTGATTTGGGCGAAGTTGAGGAAGGCGTCGATGTCGATCACGGGTGTTTGCTGCTCGGGGAGGATGTGGCCCGACACGTATTCCTCGAATCGGCGAGTGAACTCGGGAATGTTCTCCTCGCGCAGCGATAGACCCACGGCGTAGGGGTGGCCGCCGAAGTTTTCGAGCAGGTCGCGCACGGAGTCCACGGCTTTGTAGATGTCGAATCCTTGGACCGAGCGTGAGGATCCGGTGGCGAGGCCGTTGGCGAAAGTGAGCACCACTGAGGGTTTGTAGTATAGTTCGGTGAGGCGCGATGCCACGATGCCGATGATGCCTTTGTGCCAGTCTTTGTTATAAATTACGATTGACTTTTTGGGCGAGTACATTTCGCCGCGTTGTTCGAGGATGGCATTGGCTTCTTCGGTGATGCGCTTGTCGAGCTCTTTGCGGTCCTTGTTGTATTGGTCGATGGCGAGCGACTTGCGTGCGGCATCCTTGCTGTCGCGTGCAACCAGCAGTTCGACGGCTTCGCGGCCGCTCTGCATGCGACCGGAAGCGTTGATTCGGGGTCCGATTTTGAAGATGACGTCGGTGATGGAGATTTCTTTGCCGCCGAGGCCGCAGGTGCGGATTATGGCGCGGAGACCGAGGTTGGGGTTTGTGTTAAGGCGCTTGAGGCCCATGTAAGCCATCACGCGGTTCTCGTCGACCATGGGCACGATGTCGGCGGCGATTGACACGGCCACCAAGTCGAGCATGCACTCCAATTCGGCGGTGCCGATGCCGTTGGAGATTGAGAAAGCTTGCATGAGTTTGTATCCGACGCCGCAGCCGGAGAGGTGGCGGCAGGGGTAGGTGGAGCCTTCCAACTTGGGGTTGAGGATGGCGCAAGCGGGCGGGAGCTGGTCGTCGGGCACGTGGTGGTCGCAGATGATGAAGTCGATGCCCAGTGTGCGAGCGTATTCGATTTCTTCGATGGCTTTGATGCCGCAGTCGAGGATGATGATGAGCTTGAAGCCTTCTTCGGCGGCCCAATCGATTACGCGGTGGGAGATGCCGTAGCCTTCGTCGTAGCGGGTGGGGATGTAGAAGTCGATTTCCGAGTAGAAATTCTGGAGGTAACGGTATACGAGAGCCACGGCTGTGGTACCGTCGACGTCGTAGTCGCCGAATATGAGGATTTTTTCCTTGGAGCCCATGGCGCGGTTGATACGGTCGACGGCCTTGTCCATGTCGGGCATGAGGAAGGGGTCGTGGAGGTCGCGCAGCGAGGGGTGAAAGAATTTCTCGGCTTCGGCGAGTGAGGTGATGCCTCGTTGCACCAGCAACTCGCTGACGGGCGGGCAGTTGGCGTATCGACGAGCGAGTTCACTTTCAAGCTTCTGCTCCTCGGAGGTTAGTGGCAAATAGTTCCATTTGCTTGTCATTATAGTGTGGTATTATTGATTACGGGTTAGGTGGACATCGAGTTGCGGGAAGGGGAAGTTGATGCCGGCTTTAGGCAGCTCGTTGTAGAATCGTTCGTTCATATCGAAGAATAGTCCCCAGTAGAATTCGGAGCGGGTCCATGCGCGGACTTTGAGTTGGACGGCGCTGTCGGCGAGGTTTTCGAGGAAGACCACGGGGGCGCAATCGGCCTTGGGCAGGACGATTTGAACAGTGGTTTTGGCGTGAGCTTGGCGCCATGATTCCACGCGCTCTTTGTGGCGCGAGAACAGGCGTGCCCAAAAGCCTTTGGGCGCTTCTTCGGGCTGGTCGGCCTCTTCTTCGACCTGTTGGGAGTCGATGTGGCGAGCGGCTTTGTCGTCTTCGATGTATTGTTTTACCACGCGGTCGTCGCTGAGCAACATGGCGAGGATGGTTTTGCGAGCCACGTCCACATCGTTGCCGTAAGAGATGCCGATTGACCAATCCACGCGGCGGTATTCTTCGCGAGAGTAGTTGTTGACCGAGCCGGTGGATAGCCCGCCGTTAGGAATGATGATGGCCTTGTTGTCGACGGTGGTTATGATGGTGTGGAAGATTTGAATCTCTTTGACGGTGCCGGCAAAGCCTTGAGCTTCGATGTAGTCGCCCACTCGGTAGGGTTTGAGCAGGAGGATGAGCACCCCGCCGGCGAAGTTTTGCAGCGTGCCGCTCAGGGCCATACCGATGGCCACGCCGGCGGATGCAAACAGGGCGAGGAATGAGGTGGTTTCGATGCCAAGGATGCCGATGACGGTGACGATGAGGATGAAGTAGAGCACCATCTTCACGGTGCTGAGTAGGAAGGTGGTGAGCGAGATGTCGACCGAGCGCTTGAGCAGCAGCTTCAGCACGAAGTTGTAGATTTTCTTGATGAGGAATTTGCCCACATAGAATACTATGGCGGCAATGAGAATGTTGATGGCCAATTCGATAAGACCGGAGACAAATTTGTCGACGGCTTCGTCGATGGGGAGGGAGCGCCACGCGGCGGCCTTCTCCTGCTCCACGGTTTTGAGCGAGTCGACCACCGCGGCGGGTATTTGAGCTAAAAGTGAGTAAGGAAACATTGCAAACCTGAATTACGAATTAGTGAATATGGTGAGAGACTACGTCGGTGGTCCATTGTAGGCGGTTGTAGCCTTTGAGCGAAAGGTCGGCGGGGGAGTCGAACACGCGAGTGGATAGGCCGCTGTTATGGTAGATGGGCCATTGATTCCAGATGTATCTTGTGGCGGCGTGGTAGATGACGGCGCGGTCCATGGCGGCGTTGAACGCTTGCAGCAACGCGGGGTCGAGGTTGGAGGCCGTGCAGAGTGCTTCGATGTATTCGCCGAAGTCGAGGTAATAGGCTTGGCGCGTGGTGGCGCTGCCGTAGTAGTTGGTCACGGTGGTGAGCGGGTGCTCCATGGGGGTGGCTTGGTAGATGGGGATGACGGCTTGCGCCACGGCGTCGAGGTCGGCGGTGCGGATTACGGAGACGGTGGCGGTGCGGTCTTCGGGGAGCGGTTGCGAGTTGTAGTGGTTGAAAGTGTTGGTGGCGGCGCGCACCAGGGCTTGCTCGGAGCCGTCGGCAATCTCTTTGACGTTAGTTACGTAGTCGGAGCCGTCGCGAGGAAGCTCCGAGGGGCAGGCAAGGATGTAGTCGGCACAGTGGCGGAGTTCGTAGGCCACTTCGATGCCGCCCATGAGGCAGCAGTCGAAATAAATGAAGTCGAAGCCCTTGTCTTCGAGGACCATGCGCAGCGAAGTGATGTTCATGCGCTTGCCGCTGTGGTAGCCGAACGAGAGCGGGTTGAGGTCTTCGCTTACGCCGTTTTCGAGCCAGCCGTCGGCGTGGCTCCAGAGGACGATACCGTACTTGCGGGCGGGTGCGAAGGCTTTGGTGTCGGCGATGACTTGTTCCATGCGGGCCATCGACACGGCCGACTCGTTGGAGTAGGTTTTGAGCACGCGCGTGCCGGCGGCAGAGATTTCGATGAGCTTGGAATCGGTGTAGGTGGAGTGGAATACAATCCATCGCTGATTACCGAGGACGCGGTTATCAACGATGGCGGTAGTCATTTCTTCGATATCGAGAGAATCGACGGCACGGTAGAGAGTGCCGCCGGATGTGTAGTCGATGCCTAACGAGTTGGCAGCTACGATGTAAACCAACACGGTGCGGTCGGCCACGGGCACCGGCGCGGGCTCCTCCTTATCGGAGCAGCTCCACAGGCCGAGAGCCATCACGGCGCCCAGAATCAACAGAAAAGAATGGAGTAGCTTATTCATAGTGCAAAGTTACGAAAATTTGCGCACATATACATAATAAAACGCGTGCGTTAACATTATTTATACGGAAGGGCGGGGCGCTTCGCTGCGCCGAGCCGGCGGGGCGGGGGCTCGGCTTTTGAAAATTTTTTGGGGAAATGGTGGTGGATTCGGTGATTTTTGCTAACTTTGTAGTCTATTTGAAATTTGATATGGAATTTGAACTGATTAAGACTGCTGAAGGCTCGGCTGCGCGTGCGGGTGAAATTGTCACCGACCACGGCCGTATACCTACGCCGATATTTATGCCGGTGGGCACTGTTGGTGCTGTTAAGGCTGTGCATATTAGTGAGTTAAGTACGCAAGTGAAGGCCAAAATCATTTTGGGCAACACTTATCATTTGTACCTGCGTCCGGGTATGGATGTGATAGCGCAGGCGGGCGGTCTGCATCGGTTCAATGGCTGGAGCGGTCCGATTCTGACCGATAGCGGCGGCTTCCAGGTGTTCTCGCTGAGCAGCAATCGCAAGCTGACGGAGGAGGGCGCTTACTTCCGCAGTCATATCGATGGCAGTAAGCATTTGTTTACTCCTGAGAAAGTGGTTGACATTCAGCGTATTATCGGTTCGGATATCATGATGGCGTTGGATGAGTGTCCGCCGGGCACGTCGGATTACGAGTACGCGCGGCGGTCGCTTGAACTGACCAAGCGCTGGCTCAAACGCGGTTGGGACCATTTCAATTCCACCGAACCGCACTATGGCCATCGGCAGGCGTTCTTCCCGATTGTGCAGGGCTGCACGTATGCCGACTTGCGCCGCGATTCGGCCAAGTTTGTGGCCGATCTCGGGGCTGAGGGCAACGCTATCGGCGGTCTTGCCGTGGGCGAACCAACCGAGGTGATGTACGAAATGATTGAGGTGGTGAATGAGATACTGCCCGCCGACCGCCCGCGCTATTTGATGGGCGTGGGCACGCCGGCCAACATTCTGGAGGCCATTGACCGCGGCGTGGATATGATGGACTGTGTGATGCCTACGCGCAACGGGCGCAATGGTATGCTCTTCACCCCCGAAGGCACCATGAACATGCGCAACCTCAAGTGGGCCACCGACTTCTCGCCCATTTGGGAAGACAGCGAGTGCGAGGTCGACCGCATCTATTCGCGGGCGTACCTGCGCCACCTGTTCGCCGCCAACGAGATTCTGGCCATGCAGATTGCTTCGATTCACAATTTGGCGTTCTACCTGTGGTTGGTGCGCGAAGCTCGCAGCCATATCCTCGACGGCACCTTCCCGGCTTGGAAGGCAGAGATGGTGCAGAAACTGATGCGTCGCCTTTAAAAATCTTACGGAAATGTTCAAAGTAATCGATCGATACATAATCAAGAAATTTCTTGGCACATACATCTTCTCCATAATGTTGCTGCTGGCCATTGTGGTGATGTTTGACATCAACGAGAAGTTGGACGCGTTTTTGCGCGCTCCCCTGCGGGCCACGATCGTGGATTATTTTGTGAACTTCCTGCCGTATTTTGCCAACCAGTTTTCGCCGCTGTTCACATTCATAGCGGTGATCTTCTTCACCTCGAAATTAGCGAGCCACAACGAGATTGTGGCCATGCTTTCGACCGGGATGAGCTTCCGGCGGATGCTGCGACCGTACCTGTTCTCGGCGCTGGTCATCGCCGTGGGCACGTGGGTGCTGGGTGCGTACATTATCCCTCCGGCGAATGTCAAGCGTATTGATTACACGAATACATATGTAAAGAACAAGCGCGTGGATTATGGGGCAAACATCATGCTGATGGTTGCGCCGGGCGAGATAGCGTTCATCGGGCGCTATGATGCGCTGTCGAAGAACGGCAGCCGCTTCCAGTTGGAGTCGTTCAACGAGGAGAAGCAGCTGACCTCGCGTCTGACGGCGCAGTCGATTCGCTGGGATACGCTTTACTCGTGGCGCGTGTACGATTATGTGATACGCGATTTCCACGACAACCGCGAGTTCATTCGCCGCGGGTCGTCGCTCGACACGGTGATACCGTTCGAGCCTCGTGACTTCCTGATAGCGGCCAACGACCACGAGAAGATGACCACGCCCGAGTTGGCGCAGTACATCTCGCGCCAGCAGCAGCGCGGTGTGGCTAATATTCAGAGCTTCGAGGTGGAATACCACCGCCGCTACGCAATGACCGCGGCGGCGTTCATTCTGACTGTGATTGGCATGGCGCTGTCGGCGCGCAAGGTCAAAGGCGGCTTGGGGCTGAACATCGGCATCGGATTGGTGCTGAGCTTCAGTTACATCCTGTTCATGGCCATCACGCAGAGCTTTGCCTACTCGGGCCTCACTTCGCCAATGATAGCCATGTGGATTCCCAATTTGATCTACGGCATCATCGCTATCATACTTTATTCACGAGCTAAGATGTAACCGACTATGTGGCTGACTATCATTATATTGATTGCAATTGTGGCTTTGATTTTGGTCATCGGCATGAAGTGGCGGTCCGATGCCTCCGGCAAGCCGACGGCCGCGCGGCGCGATGGCCGCATCGGCGTATCCGGTGCCGTGCTGGCTTGGGTGGCGGCAGCATTTCTGAGCGGCCGCCATAATTCCGACCATAACCACGTGGCCGATTCCACCGACAGCTACGACGATAACAGCTACGCCGAAGGCGCGTATGAGGAAGGCTACGATGATGCTTACGATAGCGATCCGGAAGAATACTACGACGATGCCGAGCAATACAGCATCGACCATGGCTACGACATCTACCAAGAATACGAGGATGCCAACGCCCCCGAAGAGTACGACGACAGCTACTAATTTCTAACTTACTACAGGGAATTGGGCGAAAAAAAGCAGCAGGAGCCGGGTGGGGCTCCTGCTGTAAGTGTTTATGGACGTGGAGGTTACTTGGGGGCGGTGAGGGTGTAGGAGGTTACTTGGAGTTGGTAGCCGATAACGAGGGTTGTGTCGCCGGTGGCGGTGCAGTTGAGTTGGAGTTCGGCGAGCCATTGGGTGGCGCGGCCGTTGGCGCGTGCTTCGGAGTCGCAGTGGTCGCCTTCGGCTTGTTGCTCGGCTTGTTCGGCTTGGGCCATGGCTATGATTTCGCTACGAGTTTTGACGATCGGCGACCACAGGCCGATGGCGGTGATGAGTTTGCCGGGCGCTTCCGGGGAGAAAGCGCCGTCGATTTGGTCGGTGGCTACGCAGAACACCACGTTTTCGCTTTGGGCGGTGGTGTCGGGGTTGACGATGAAAGCTTTGGTGCCGCCGTGCTTGCAGATGTGTTGGCAGAGGCCTTCGACGGCGATGGTTTCGTTGGCGAAGGCTTTGGGGTTGGCCATGAGCGAGTCAACGGAGATGGCGGTGATTTGGGGCGCTTCTGTGGCGGTTTCGTCGGTGGTGTCGGTCGCTTTGGAGCAGCTGACGGCGGCGGCGATGATAGCAAAGAAGCCGATGAATGCTAAGAATCTGAATTTCATAGTGCTATAGTGTTAGAGGATGGTTAATGACGGTGGTGAGGACAGCCTTGGCAGCCCGACGACTGATGGCCTTCGGGGCAGGGCGCCGGGGTGGGGGCTTCGGTGGTCTTGGCGGTGAAGCCTAACTTGCGGAAGGCTTCGATTAGGGCTTCGACGGTGGTTTTTTCGGGGTCGAAGGTGATGGTGACTACTTGCTGTTGGCGGTTAACGCTTACGGCTTGCACGCCGGGCTCGTAGCGCATACCGGTTTTCACCTTGTTTTCGAGGTTTTGGGAGGTGATTTGCGGTTCGAGGGCAAAGTAAGCCTTGACGGGCTCACTTTTGGCTTGTGCGGTGATGGCGAAGACGATCACGAGCAGTAAAGTGGTGAGAATTTGTTTCATATTTTCGGGTGAATTAAAAATTTCTTGGAAAAATCGAAGCAAAGGTACAAAAAATTTGTAACTTTGCAATAACATTTCCCCAGAATATAATAAAAAAGGGTGTGAGTAGTTATATATATGTATGAAACTGACTAAATTACTCTATAAAATATCATTGGCATCGGCGGTTTTGGCGGTGTTGATGGGTGTGCAGGGCTGCGGCGGCGCGAAGCTGTCGACGGCTAACGAGCAGTTGGCGCGTGGCGAGTATTACGATGCGGCCCGCACCTACCGCAAGGTGTATAGCAAGTTGACCAAGCGCGAGGACCGGCCGTTGCGCGGACAGGTGGCGTTCCTCATGGGCGAATGCCACCGACGGCTCAACCAGTTCGACCGTGCGGCGGCGGCATATCAGAATGCCATCCGCTACGAGTATCCCGACACCATGGAGTACCTCTACTTAGCGCAGATGCTCCACGGCGCGGGCCAGTACCAGCGCGCGGTGCAGGCTTACGAAAACTATCTGACCATGCGGCCGGACGACCCGCTGGCCGTGAACGGCTTGGCCGGTGCGCGTTTGGGCCTCAATAAGCAGGGCCGCACGCGCTATGTGGTGCGCAAGGTCGATTTGTTCAGCTCCTCGCGCAGCGACTTCTCGCCGATGTACGCGCCCGGCTCGTTCGACAAACTGTATTTTACCACCTCGCGTGAGAAGGTCACAGGCAACCGCAGCGAGATTACCGGCGCCAAGTGTGGCGATTTGTGGGTGGCGGTGAAGGATGAGAAGGGCAACTGGCAGCGCCCCGAGCCGGTGGAAGGCGAGCTTAACACCGACCGCGATGAAGGCATCATCTCCTTCTCGCCCGATGGCTCCACCATGTACCTGACCCGCGCACGGCGCGAGCCCAACAGCTCCACCTCGGTGGAAATCTACACCTCACAGCGCTCGGATGCGCAGTGGGGTGCAGCCAACAAGTTCGATATCCTCAAGGACACCATCTCGGCGGTGGGGCATCCTGCTGTGTCGCCCGATGGTCAGTGGCTTTACTTCTCCAGCGACATGCCTGGCGGCTCCGGCGGCCGCGACCTGTGGCGCGTGAACATCAACCAGCGCATCGGCTCGTTGGAGAACCTCGGCGAGTGGATCAACACTCCCGGCGATGAAATGTTTCCCTACGTGCGGTCCGATTCCGTGATTTACTTTGCGAGCAACGGCCACCCCGGTTATGGCGGCCTTGATCTGTTCCGCGCCGAGCTCAAGCCCTCGGGCGGCTGGGCTGTGACCAACATGGGTATGCCCATCAACTCGTGCGGCGACGACTTCGGCATCACATTCGGCGAAGGTGAAACGGGCTTCTTCTCGTCGAACCGCAACGATGGCCGCGGCTACGACAACATCTACTCCTTCGAACTTCCTGATTTAAAGATACTTATCACCGGCTACGTGCTCGACCGCGATGAAGAGCCGGTGAGCGGCGCTGTCATTCGCATTGTGGGCGATGACGGCTCCAACCAAAAGCAGCCGGCACGTCCCGACGGCTCGTTCTCATTCCCGCTCAACCGCGGCGTGCGCTATGTGATGATGGCCGGTGCGCGCGGCTATCTCAATGCGCGGCAGGAGTTTACCTCCGATTCAGCCGAAGAGGATGCCGAATACGGCGTGGACTTCATTCTGGCATCCATCTCCAAACCCGTGGTGGTGGAAAACATCTTCTACGACTTCGACCGTGCCACCTTGCGTCCCGAATCCAAGCAAGCGCTCGATGAGATGGTGCAGATGCTTACGGACAACCCCAACGTCACCATCGAAATGGCTTCGCACACCGACCGCCACGGCACGGACGCGTATAACATCGACCTGTCGTCGCGCCGCGCGCAGGCGGTAATCGACTACCTCATCGCCGCAGGCATCTCGCCCGACCGCTTGCAGTCGCAGGGCTACGGCGAATCGCGCCCCAAGACCATCACTAAGAAACTCGCTCGCGAGTATCCGCAATTCAAGGAGGGCGATGTGCTCACCGAAGAGTATATCCTCAACCTATCCGAAGAAGACCAAGCCATCGCCGACCAAATCAATCGGCGCACCGAATTCCAAGTGCTATCGATTGACTATCAAATGTACTGATTATGAACGAAATACAGCAACAAATAGAGCAACTGCGCTCCACCATCGAAGCGCATAACCACGCTTATTATGTGGAGAACCGTCCCACCATTTCCGACTACGACTTCGACATGCTGCTCAAGCAGCTCGAAGCCCTGGAGCGCGAGCATCCCGAGTACGACGACCCGCTCTCACCCACGCATCGCGTAGGCTCCGACCTGACCTCCGGCTTCGAGCAGGTGGCGCACGTGTACCCCATGCTCTCGTTGGGCAACACTTACTCGCCCGATGAGGTGGATCAGTGGGTCGACCGCATGGAAGCCGCCGTCGGGCGGCAAGAACTGTCGCTGGTGGGCGAGATGAAGTTCGACGGCACCGGCATTTCGCTTATCTACGAACACGGACGCTTGGTGCGCGCCGTCACTCGCGGCGACGGCACGCAGGGCGACGTGGTCACCGCCAACGTCAAGACCATCCGCTCCATCCCGCTGAAGTTGCAAGGCGCGGGCTGGCCCGATTTCTTCGAAATACGCGGCGAAATCGTTCTGCCGTTTGAGAACTTCGACCGCATCAACCGCGAACGCGAACTCAACGGCGAGCCGCTGTTTGCCAACCCGCGCAATGCAGCAGCCGGCACGTTGAAACTGTCGTCGCCGGCGGAGGTTGAGCGCCGCGGTTTGGATGCGTATTTCTACTACCTGCTGGGCGAGAACCTGCCCTACGACAGCCACTTTGCCAACATGGAAGCCGCCCGCTCGTGGGGCTTCAAGGTGTCCACGGCCATGACCCGCTTGCACTCGATGGCCGAGGTTGATGCCTTCATCACCCGCTGGGACACTGAGCGCCGCACCCTGCCGGTGGCCACCGACGGCTTGGTGTTCAAGGTGGATTCGCTCACACGTCAGCAGCAGTTAGGCTTTACCGCCAAGACTCCGCGCTGGGCGGTGGCGTATAAGTTTGCGGCCGAACGGGCGCTGACACAGTTGCGCTTCGTGTCGTTCGATGTTGGTCGCCTCGGGGTCATCACTCCGGTGGCCAACCTCGAGCCGGTGCTGCTGTCGGGCACCATCGTCAAGCGCGCATCGCTGCACAATGCCGACATCATGCACGGCCTGGACATCCACAACGGCGACTGGGTGTACGTGGAGAAAGGCGGCGAAATCATCCCCAAAATCACCGGCGTGGAGCTGTCGCGACGCGATGCACAGGCCGAGGAAGTCACCTTCGTGTCGCACTGCCCCGCTTGCGGAGCGCCGCTGGTGCGCGTGGAGGGCGAAGCGGCTTGGACCTGCCCCAATAAATACCACTGTCCGCCGCAGATTATGGGCCGCATCGAGCACTTTGTGGCGCGTAAGATGATGAACATCGACGGCATCGGCGAGGAGACCGTGGCCGCACTGTATAACAGCGGCAAGGTGCGCAGCTATGCCGACCTTTACGACCTCACAGTCAGCGACTTCCTCGCGCTGGATAAGTACGCGCAGAAGAGCGCCGAGAGCGCGGTGAAGGCCATCGCCGACAGCCGCAACGTGCCCTTTGAGCGCGTGCTGTTCGCCTTGTCGATTCCCAACGTTGGCGAAACCGGCGCCAAGCGCATCGCCCGCGTGGTGGGCTCCATCGACGAGCTGATGAGTTGGAGCGCAGAACGGCTGTGCTCCATTGAGGACGTGGGCCCGACCATTGCTCAGAGCATAATCGAATTCTTCGCCGACGACGACAACCGCCGCGCGGTGGAACGCCTGCGCGCGGCCGGAGTGCAGATGGCTGTTGACCGGCAGGATGTGGCCACTTCGGATGTGCTCGGCGGCAAGGCATTCGTGATCAGCGGCGTGTTCGCGCTGCATTCGCGCGACGAATACAAGGCGCTCATCGAGCAGAACGGCGGCCGCAACGTGGGGTCAATTTCCAAGAAGACCGACTACGTGTTGGCCGGCGACAATATGGGCCCGGCCAAGCTGGAGAAAGCGTCCAAACTTGGCATTCCCATCATCGACGAGCATCAATTCTTGGCTATGATCGGACAGTAACACATTGAATATGAAGCGGTTGGTGCTCATTATGCTTATGGTGCTCGCTTCGGTTGCGACCGAAGCGGCTATGAGCGCGGCCGACTCCATCCGTGCGTTGGTCAACCTCTTCGACCTCACCTTGGCCGAAGACCCGTATCGCGCCGACTCCATCGCGGAGATGGCGTATCACAGGGCTTTGTCGGCCGGCGACACGCTCATGGCATCGTCGATGCTGGCCGCTCGTGCCGATATCAACGCCAATAGCCGCGACTCGCTCAACATGCTGCTGATGCGAGCCGAATGCCTGTCGGCTTGTCGCAGCGCCGAGGAGAACATCCTGTTCATTCGGCTTAACATCAACTCGTGGTACCGCGACAATGCGCTCGAATCGGAACGCTTGCGCCGTTTTGCCGAGCAGTCGCGCCGCTATATGCTCGACCCGCCCGTGGATCTCAACGAGCGGATAGTGCTGCTGCACAGCGTATGCGTCAGCATGCCGTTCTACCTCAATTCCAGCACGCTTTACGACCACTTCAGCGACTTGGCCGCACTTATCGACCGCAAGCCCGAGCAGTATTTCAAGCTCAAGGTGTTGCTCTGCCGTTGCGAAGCCTTCGGCTACTTGCAAATCGGCGACATCGACCGTGCCATGGGCGCCGATTTGCGCATGCTTTCGCTCATGGACTCTATCGAGACGTCGATACACCGCCTCGGAAGGAACTATTTCCAGCTGAATTTCAGCCGCTTCCGAGTGTATACCCGCTTGCTGTCGAATTTCGAACACTTAACGCCGGTGCAGGTTCGGCAGTACTATCAGTTGGCCCATCTCTATCTGTCGAAGAGCTCACGCGCCCGCCGCGAGTTTGCCGTGTTGCCCATTGCCGACATTTTCTACTACCTCTCAATCAAGGACTATGCCCACGCAGCGCCGCTGCTCGATACAGCACTGGAATATCCCGAATTGAGTAAGCCCCGACGGCTAAAATTGCTGCGCAACAGAGTGATTTGTGCCGAAGCCCTCGGCCAAGACTCAATTCTACACGCCACCGGTCGCCAATACTTGCGCATGCTCGAATCAATGTTGCAGCAGAATATGAGCGACAGCGACCGCGGACGGCGCGCCGTGTACGAAGCGTTCGTGGCGCGCGATGACCTCAGCCGCTTCGAAGCGCAGCAGCGCGAGCAGCAAGACGGCCGTCAGCGGGTTATCAACGTCAGCATTATCCTGATAATGACCATCATGTTCGTGGTCTTGCTGTTCTTTTGGCATCAAAAGATGCGCAGCCGGCGCTTGGCCAAGCAACTGATGCAAGCAAATCGCACGCTCCAGATAGAAGTGGAGACCAAGAACGCCGCCATCGAGCGCCTCACCGCCGATGTGGATGCCGCACGCGCTTCAGCCGAGGTTAAATCCGATTTCATACGCCACTTGGCCGAAGAGCTTGCACCCCCATTCAATGCCATCGGGGAGCACTCGCGCTTGGTGGTGGACTGCTGTCATGACCACCCCAACCGCGAGTACCTGGCCGAGTACTTGGCATCAATCGAAAGCAACAGCGCCGTCATCACCGCGCTGCTCAACGACATGCAGCGCATCAACTCGCTCGAAGACGGCTCGGCCATACCGCAGCACCGCCCCGTCGACGTCAGCTACCTGCTTTCGCTGGTGGTAGACTCTGTTACGGCGTCCGGTGCCACCATACCCGTGCTCCTGACCCTGCCGCCCGAGCGCTTGCAAATCCTCTCCGACGAAGTACGCCTGCGCCAGATATTCACCACCACATTGCAATGCCTGGTGCAACTCACCCCGGAGTCGGTGGCCATCACCGCCCATCGCTCCACCGACGGCAAGCACTCCGTGGTGGCCTTCGCCGCCACCTCCGACAAGTTGGTCAACTACAACCTCTTCGCAGGTCCCACACGCCTCGACGGCATGCTCTACACCCGCCTGCTCACCCACCTTGTGGGCGGCGACCTCCTCACCGACACCACCTACGCCGCCGGCCTGCGCCTGCTGATCACCCTGCCGCAAGCCTAACCGCCCCCGCCCGCGGTTTTAACGAAAAAACGAAGAACGAAGTAACGAATTTTTTTCTGCAAAACCGCTGCGCTTAGCGGCGGGGAAGGAAAGCGGCAGCGCCGCCCTTTGGGGGCGGCGCTGTGCGGGAAGGAGGAGAGGGACGCTGGTTAGTCGCCGGCGTAAGTCGGGGCGGTTTTGGGGGCACGACCTTTTACTACGCGGTGGTAGTAGTCGTAGGTCATGGGGGTGCCGGTGCCGGGGACGGTGTCGAGGACTTTGGCTACTACGAGGACGTGGGTGCCGCAGTCTACGTAGTTGATGGCGTCGAGGATGAGGCGGCCGGCGAAGGTGCCGTTGACCAAGGGCGCTCCGTTGCAGGGGGTGTAGCCGAAGTCGGCGTACTTGTCGGTGTCGCGCGAGGAGAAGAAGCCGAATTTGCCGATGACCATGGTGTCGGATTCTTCGGCGATGATCGACAGTGAGAAGCGGTTGTGCTTACGGATGGCTTCGAGGGTGTAGTTCTGCTTGTTGAGCGAGATGGCCACAGTGGGGTTCTCGGAGGTGACTTGGAAGCAGGTGTTGATGGTGCATCCGACGGGACGAGTGCCGTCGAATGCGCCGACTACGTAGAGGCCATAGGTTAGCTTGAACAGGACGGTGAGATCCATAGCCGTGGTGGATTAGTAGTTGGTGGCTCTGAGTTCGAAGTAGCTTTGGGGATGAGCGCACACGGGGCATACTTTGGGTGCTTGCTTGCCTACTACCACGTGGCCGCAGTTGCGGCATACCCAGATGGCGTCGCCGTCGCGTGAGAATACGATGGCGTCTTCGATGTTTTTGAGCAGGCGCAGGTAGCGTTCTTCGTGGAGGCGTTCGATGGCAGCTACGCCGCGCATTTTGGCGGCGATTTCGGGGAAGCCTTCTTCGTCGGCTTCGCGAGCCATGCGGTCGTACATGTCGGTCCATTCGTAGTTTTCGCCTTCGGCTGCGTGGCGGAGGTTGGTGAGGGTGTCGGCGATGGCACCGCCTTCGAGGTATTTGAACCAGAGTTTGGCGTGTTCGCGTTCGTTTTCGGCGGTTTCGAGGAAGAGAGCGGCGATTTGTTCGTAGCCGTCTTTTTTAGCGCGGGATGCGAAGTAGGTGTATTTGTTGCGGGCCATTGATTCGCCGGCGAAGGCTTCCAGAAGGTTTTTTTCGGTTTTGGTTCCTTTGAGTTCTTTCATAGTTTTGAGAGTTTTGTAATGGTGATAGAAGATGTTTACGGTGCAAAGGTAGTAAATAAATTTGATATAGTGCAAATAAAAATACCTATTTATTGATAGATTTTTTCTATTATTGGAAAAAATTGCTAACTTTGCAGTGGAAAAATTACATTGATATGACACTTCAACAATTGGAATACGTGGTGGCCGTGGATAAGCGTCACCATTTTGCACGAGCCGCGGAGGATTGCGGCGTGACACAACCCACTCTAAGTGCGATGCTGGCCAAACTCGAGGCGGAGCTTGGGGTGAAGCTGTTTGTGCGGTCGTCGCAGCAGGTGATCACCACTGATGTCGGGCACTTGATAGTGAAGCAGGCGCAGAAAGTGCTGGCGGCGTCGCGTCGCATCCCGGAGATAGCGGCTGAGAGTCGCGGCTCGCTGTCGGGGACTTTCCGCATCGGCATCTTGCCCACGGTGGCGCCGTACTTGCTGCCGCTGTTCTTCCCGCAGCTGCTGCGCGAGCATCCGGAGATGGGTGTGCGCGTGGTGGAGATGCGCACCGCTGAGGTGCGGCGCGCCCTCGATGCCGGCGAAATCGACGCTGCCATCGTGGTGCGGTTGCAGGAATTGGAAGGCTACAAACTCACCACACTGTATTATGAGCAGTTCTTGGCCTATGTGTCGAAGACCGACCCGCTGTATCAGCGCGAGAGCATCCGCAGCACCGATTTGCGCGACGAGTTTGTGTGGCTCTTGGACGAGGGTCACTGCTTCCGCGACCAGCTGGTGAAGTTCTGTCAGATGCGATCGGCTCGCTCGTCGAAAGCGGCATATTCGCTTGGTAGCATCGAGACGTTCATGCGCATGGTGGAGAGCGGCCGCGGCATCACGTTCATACCCGAATTGGCTGTGAGTCAGCTTACTGACGAACAGCGCAAATTGGTGCGGCCGTTTGCGCTGCCGGTGCCCACGCGCGAGGTGGTGATGATGACCACCGACTGCTTTGTGCGTCAGTCAGTGCTCAACCATGTGTGCGAGGCCATCCGTCAGGCCGTGCCGCCGCAGTTGCTGCAGTTCAACAACACCACTCGCCGCTTGCTGTAAGAAAAAGGCAGCACTGAGCTGGTGCTGCCTTTGTTGAGGAAAACCTTTGGAGGTGTTTATGATGTGTGTTAGCTCATAAACATGTAGTAGATTGATAAGTAAAGGATTAAGAGCTTGAGCATGGTGTCGGCGAGATAAACAGCCGTGGCCGAACCTGCGCTCTTGAGGGCTAATGCACCGCTTTTTTGCTTAATAAGTTCGACTAAGAATGCTAAAAGGTATGGAAGAACGATGAAACCGATGATGATGGTAATGATCATGCCCACTACGGAGATGTCTTTAGCCACGGCCAGCATAGTGATCATGCCGATTAGTGAGCCGACGGTGGTGGCCACGCTGGCGCCTTTGCTGTATTGATGCAGCTTGGCTTTGGCGATGCGTGTCATGTACTTGGAAGCGAAGATGGCGAAGATGGCGAGGGCGAAGACCATGGCCACAATGCCCCAACCGCCTTTGACGTCGATCATCAGTTTGGCAAAGAGGGTGGCGAAGGCGCACAGCATCGGGCCGGGGATTTTGTTGATGAAGCAGCTGAGGAAGCCGAAGAGGTACAGGATTCCTACTAATACGAAACCTAATATTTCCATAGTAACAATTGTTTATTATTTACGTTTAGATAATTCACTTGCGGCATTTGCGGCATCGGCGGCAGCGCCCATCATGGTGCCGACGGCGTTGAGGGCGTTAGCGGCAGCGTCCATGGTCTCGTCAACATCTTGGATGGTGGGGTCGGTGCCACCGCCGTATTCGCTGTTGAGTTCCATTGTGCTGGTGATGCGGAAAGTGCGAGCGCGTTGGATGGTTTCCAGAGGTCCGTAAGTGGAGAATGTGACAGTGGTTTTGTCGCCTTCGCACAGGTTGAGCAGCTTGTTGATGTCGTCGTAGTTGCACAGACGCACATTGGCGGTGAACAGGCTTTCGCCTTCTTCGTCGAAGAACTCGGCTTCCATGTCGGCTACGTATTTATTGGTGGCTTCGTGCGAGCCGGCCATTTGAGTGAAGTTAACATCGGGAGTGTTTGAGTTGCGAGTGAAGGCGATTTTTACTGCTACTTTGTGGTCGCCGCCCCAACCCTCTTCCACTTTGAGGGAGTATTCTTTGTCTTCGAAGTCGAAGGCTTTGCCCCATTTGCCACCGACGTTGGTGGTTTCGGGCTTTACTTTGAGCGTTTGATCAGCTGATTCGGTGGTTTCGTTGGAGGATGATTCACCGGAGGAGTCGGACGATCCGCCGCAAGCGGTCACCATGGCGCAGAAGCCGATGGCGGCCATGATTGTGAATAATGATTTTTTCATTTGATGAGGTTTAAGGGTTAATATTATTGGAGTTTTGATTCGATTTCGTCTAAGCGTTTAGCTTGTTCGTCGGAGAACTGTGAGTTGCTCAGGGCGTCTCTTAGGGATGCGCCGGCAGTTGCTAATACGATACCGTCGGTGATCAACGGGTTGTCGGGGGAAATTTCTTCGCCGGATTCTTTGGCTTTGTTGAGCTTTTCGGTGAGTTCGGCTACTTGATTCACAGTAGCTTCGTAGAGGTCGATCGCTTTGTCGATGTTTTCAGGGTCGATAGCGCCCTCGTCGTTGATAAGTTCGTGGGCTTCTTTGCTGATTTGTTCAGGCGATTTGGAGCAAGAAGCTACAGAGAGGCAGAAGCAAGCCACGATAGCCATCAAGCAGGTTTTAAGAATGTACTTTTTCATGTTTGGGGACTTTTTTTGAGGTGATAGATCTTTTGAAAGTTAACTTTACGGGATAAATTCTCGGAAAGAAAATGTAGGTACCTGGTGCCGCAATTGTGGCTTGACAATTACGACACCGCAAAGGTATAAAGTTTTTTTCGAATTACAATTTGTCTTTTATTGTCTTTCAATCATCACCTTTTGGCGAGAAAGGACGGTAATGCTCGCCGTTGATGGCCAAATTGTAGTAGAACTGTCGTTCTTGCGGGTTGGATATAGTATTGATGTCGATGAGGGACGCGCTGACTGCTACTTGGAAGTCGGCGCACTCTTTCCACCGCGTGTCCACGTGGTTTTGGAGCTGCATTTTGTAGTCGGCATTGAGTGCGCAGTTCGAAATGATTTCCTTGATTTGCAGCAAGTCATTTAGCTTGGGCATGGCGAAGTTGGCATAGATTACGTTGATGCGTTCGCGCTGAGCGATGGCGGTAATGTCGGCCTTGTAGCGGTCGAAGATTGCGTCGACTTGCTGCTTGATGGCGGGGTAGAGTTGTTGTTGCGATTGTTGGCGGACAGCTACGGAGTCGAGGACGGCGGTCACGGAATCGAGGGTGGCGGTGGCTCGGGCGTTGTCGGCTTTGGCCGCCGACAACGAGTCTTGCAAGGCTTCCACCATGGCTTGTGAAGCGGCGTTGCGGCCGTTGACCGCCGAGAAATACCACCATCCGGCGCCAATCACCGCGGCCGCGGCTACGGCCGCCACGGCCATGTGCTGCGGACGGCGGCGATGCTGCCATGCGGTGAGCAGCGCGTCGGCATCGCGGTAGCGAGCGGCGCGGTCGGTGCGGATGCAGCGACGCCAAATCGCGGCGTAATGCGACTTGGTGATGTCGTGCATCACCATCCCCAGGGAGTAGATGTCGCTGCGGGTGTCGATGTCGTCGGCTTGCGCCAGTAGCTCCGGCGAGGCGTAGCGCGGGGTGCCGCCCAAGTGCTTGTTGACGTAGAACGCGTCATTGTCCGACAGGCCGAAGTCGATGAGCTTCACATCGTCGTTGGCCTTCGACACCAAGATGTTCTCCGGCTTGATGTCGTTGTGGATGATATTCATGCGGTGCACGTAGGCTATGGCACCGATGATTTGCTCCGCCACGCGCTCTTTGGCGCGCTTCGACGGCTGCTCGGCCAAGAATGCGTGGAGGTTGCGCCCATCCACGTACTCCATCAAAATGGCCGGCCCCACCGGGCTGTCGGGCATGAACGTGATGGCGTTGATGATGTTATAGTGGTTAAGGCGCAAACCGATTTCATACTCGCGCTTGAGAATGTCGATGGTCATGCTGTTGACCTGCTTGGGCGTTTTCAGAATGAAATACTTACCCATATTCTTGATGCGAAACAATAGCGAGGCCGATGTTTCCGAGATCAATTGCGGCTCGGAAAATCCGGCAATGATGTTCAGCTCCGTGGTTACGGGGCGGAATGTCAAGCTATCGTTGTCAGTATTCATCGAAAAATGGCGGCCGATTGGCGATTTATTGCACAAATTATTTTGATATGTCAAAATTAGTAATTATTTTTGTAACCGCAAAAAATTTATGCAAATTTATGAATTATCGAACCGACATACCGCAGATAGCAGCGTTGCGCTCCGAGGTGGAGAAGGCCGCCGGCTGCAAAATGATCACCCACAGCGATTTCCTTATATTAGTGTCGCTGATTGAGAAGAAGCTCAAAGAACATATTTCCGAAGTCACTTTGGAGCGACTTTGGAATTATTCTACCCGCAAAAGCGACACCACCACCTCGCGCAGCTTGAACGTGCTGGCGCAGTTTGCCGGCTTCGCCGATTGGAACGACTTCTGCGTGCACCTGCGGAAAAATGCCAAAGTCGAAAGCGATTTCTTCAATGTCAACGCGGTACTGACCTCCGATCTTCGCGCGGGCGACCAATTGCGCCTGGCGTGGCAACCCGACCGCACCATCATCGTGCGATACCTCGGCGACAACCGCTTCGAAGCGGTCCACACCGAGAACAGCTCAATCCAACCGGGCGATTCTTTTTCCTGCTTGATGTTCCAAAAGAACCGCCCGCTGTATATGGATATGTTCTGCCGCTGCCACCAACCGCAGCAAAGCGCCTCTCACTCGCGCTACGTTGTTGGCCAGGATAACGGCCTCACCGCGGTGGAAATCATCCGCGACGGCGAGTGATTTTCTTGGAATGGTAATTGGTTTGGGGTATTATCGGCTCAGCAGGGGCAGGAGCTCGGCGGTGAAGAGGTCGGCGCCGCGGCTGTTCATGTGGGCGCCGTCCTTCCACAGGCGGAGGTCGGAGCGGTAGCGGGCATCGTTGCTGTAGTCGATCATAGCGATGTGATGCTCGGCGCAGAAGCGGCGGAGGTAGTCGGTGAACAGGATCAGGTCGTCGAGCGAGGGGCTTACCACCACGTAGAAGTCCACATTGCGGTCGCTGCATATCTGCGCCATGCGGCGCAGGTAGTCTTCGCCGCGAGGGTCGATGTCGAGGTCGGTGACTGCCGTGGGCTTGAAGCTGAACTCAGCCCCGGTGTAGGGTAGCGGGGTATAGCCGTGTATGTTGCTCTCTGTTTTGGAGCCGAAGTACTGCAGGAATTGGTGCAATTGTGAGTTGAATTGCACCATCGAGGAGCAGTAGAGCACGCTTGGGGGCACAGAGCGGTCGCTGACGTGGTCGATAACCGCGCGGACGTTGTCGTCGGTCCAATAGTAGGGCACGAGCGGCTCAGTGCGCTCGGTGATCCACTTGCTGCAGAGCTGCGCCGACGACAAATCGAGCAGCACTGTGCGCACGGGGCCGTTTTCGAGGCTACGCAGCAGGTTGAGGTACTGATTGTAGATGGGTTGGCCGTCGTGACCGGCGTTGAAGCAGGTCACGCCGAGCGAGTCGATGATGAGCTGACAATTGTAGTGACGCGAAGCGCGCGAAGCGCCGAGGATGAGCACATCGCTCTGTTCGGAGTTGAAGCGGTGGGTCATGGTACTGCGCACCGAGGCGGGCGGGTTGGCAAAGAGGTGGTTGAAGGCAGGCCGCAGGGCCACGTCGATGCAGATTACCGCTAACAGGGTGATACCGAGGTATTTGAGTAGACGTTTCATAGCACCATCAGAATTGGAAGTAAATAAATTGGCCGCCGTCGAACACACCCATCAGCAAGATGGCGGTGAGCAGGCCGATGCTGCACAGGGTGTGGACGCGCAGCTCGTTGGCCTCGGTGACTTTGACTTTCTTGTATTCCACAGCGTACTCGGCCGCGAAGGTGATGGCAATGGCGGCGAAGGCGTAGAGAATGTGGCTCATGCGGCTGACGACGGGCATCTGCAGTTGGCTCACCATCTTGGAGAGGCAGCTGAAGCCATCGTCGATGCTGTTGGCGCGGAAGAAGACCAACGCAATCATCACCAAGCCGAAGGTGATGATGCGGTTGACCCACAGCCACCACTCTTTCTTCTTCAGGCCGAAGCGCTTTTCAAACTGCTTCTGCCGGCGCTCCTTGAGGGTGCACACCACCAAGTAGATGCCGAAGAATGTGAAGCTGACCACGTAGGTCCACGATGCGCCGTGCCAGAAGCCGCTGATGAAGAAGGTGATGAAGATGCAGAAGCACCACCACCACAGTCGGGTGCTGCTGCCCACCATGGGGTAGTAGATGTAGTCCATAAACCATGTGGTGAGCGAGATGTGGTTGCGCTTCCAGAAATCTTGCACCGACACGGAGAAGAAGTAGGGGCGGCGGAAGTTGTCCATCAGCTTGAATCCCATCACTCGTGAGCAGCCGATGGCTATGTAGCTGTATCCGGCGAAGTCGCCATAGAGCTGGAAGCAGAAGAGGATGCTCGCAAGCAGGCATGAGCCGCCGGTTTGGTAGTCCATGGAGTTGTAAATGGTATCCACATAGATTGCGCAGCGGTCGGCCATCACCAACTTCAGGAAGAAGCCCCACAGCATCAGGGAGATGCCGCTGATGGCCTGCGATGCGGAGAACACGTGCTTGACGGTGAACTGCTTGAGCAGGTTGTAGCTGCGCTCAATGGGACCGGCCACAAGTTGCGGAAAGAAGCTCACAAACAGCGCGTAGCGGAAGAAGTTGCGCTCCGGTTTGATGTCGCCGCGGTACACGTCGATGCTGTAGCCCAGCGCTTGGAAAATGTAGAACGAGATGCCCACGGGCAGCAGCACATCCATCTGCGGAACGTGGATGCTCACGCCCATCATCTGCATCAGCGCGGTGATGTTGTCGGCCGCGAATTGGTAGTACTTGAAGAAGAACAGGATGGCCAAGTTGAGCACGATGCACAAGCTCAGATAGGTGCGCTTGTGGGCCTCGCTGCGCTCAATCAGCAGCGAGGTGCCGTAGGTGAGACCGGTGGAGGTGAGCAGAAGCAGTGCATACTCGGGCTTCCAGCACATGTAGAAGTAGTAGCTGGCCGCCAACAGAAAGTAGTTGCGCCAGCTGTTGCGCGGGATGGCGAAGTACACAATCGCCACCAGCGGGAAGAACAGCAGGAATGAGAACGAGTTGAACAGCATTACTTCGGGGTGTCAGTGAGGTGTAACATAGTGCCGGCCAAGCTCAACCCCACGCCGAAGCCGCACACCATCACCTGCATGCCGGCCGCTAACCGTTGCTGCTCGATGCACTGCTTCAGTGCGATAAGGATGGTGGACGACACGGTGTTGCCCACGGTGGTAAGGTTGACGTAGAATTTGTCCTTGGGAATCACGCACACCTTGCGGATGGTGTTGAGCATAAACTTGTTAGCTTGGTGGAATACGTACAGGTCGACGTTCTCGGCCTCTAACTCGTTGGCCGCGAGCACGTCGCGCATCAATGTGGGCACGGCATCGAGGGTGAAGTTGAAGATGCCGCCACCGTCCATGTAGAGGTAGTCGTCGAAGCGCACGTGTCCCTCATCGTCGACGCTGCTCAGCCCGGTGGGTTGCTTGCATCGCGCTGCACCGGTGCGGACTATCAACTTGTTCGCGCCGGTGCCGTCAGTGCCCAACACGAAGTTGCCGATTTCAGCGAAGCCTTCGGTCGACACCAAGCATGCAGCCGCGCCATCACCAAAGATGGAACGGTTGCTCTTGTCCGATGGGTGCAGATACTTATTGTACGTCTCCGCAGTGAGCAGCAGCACGTTGCGGGCGATGCCGGCGGCGATGAGGCCTTTGGCCAGCGCAAGGCCGTAGACGCAGCCCGAACAACCGAGGTTGTAGTCGAACGCGCCCGCGGTGCGCGGGATGCCTAATTTGTGCTGTAATATGCACGCAGTTGACGGCAGGAAGTAGTCGGGACTCTGCGTGCAGAGCATCACGAAGTCGATGTCCTGCGGCGAGATTTCGTATTCTGCGAATAGCTTCTGCGCCGCACGCAGCGCCATGTCGCCCGCGGTTTCGTTGTCCGCAGCCACGTGGCGCGACTCCACGCCCACTTTTTGAGCCACCTTGTCGATGCTCCATTCCGGGAACTCGCTCACCAACTGCTCGTTGGTGACCACGCGCTCCGGCAAGTAATATGATAATGCTTTGATGTATGCCATTGATATATAGATTGTTATCTGAATCCACCGGTAATCTTCACGTTGCTGCCGGTCATCCATGTCGATGCGTCCGAGAGCATGTAGATGGCCAAGTTGGCGATGTCGTCGGGAGTGCCGTAGCGCTTCAGCGGATAATTCTGCTCATCCTCACGAAGCTCGTCCTCGGTGAGTCCGCCTTGGTATATCAAGTCAGTCCATACCATGGCCGGACTGATGCAGTTCACGCGGATGCGACGTGGCGCCAACTCCGCCATCAGGCAGTTGGCATAAGATGCGAGCGCCCCTTTCGATGCACTGTATACGGCATTGCCCGCCGAGGGCGATTCGCTCGCAACCGAGGTGACGAACACTATCGAAGCACCCTTGTTGAGCTTCTTCTGCTTCAGAAGCTCGGTTTGGAGCATCACCGGTGCCTTGAAGTTGACAGCCATCACGCTGTCAACATCGTCAGCAGTAATCTGCTTGCACAGCGCTCTGTGGCCGATGCCGGCACAGTGAATCACGCCGTCGAGCTTCGGCATCTCAGCCATCATCTGCTGCAGTTGATTGCTGTCGGTGAGGTCGCCTGCCGCCATTACCGTGCGGTCGCAGTCGATTTCCGCAGCCGTGGCCGACAGTCGCTCACGGTTGCGCCCGTTGATCACCACTGTTGCGCCCATTTTGGCGCAAGCGATGGCCACAGCGCGACCGATGCCCGACGATGCGCCGGTCACCAAGATGGTCTTCCCTTCCAACGAGAAGGGATTGAAGCTGCCCATTGCGATTAGAGCTCGTTGACCAAGTTAAACAAGTCCTCAACGGTGCTGCAGCGACGCACATCGCGACCGGTGATAGTCTTACCGTACTGTGTCTTCACCATAGCGATGATTGACATCGCAGTGAGTGATGACCACTCATCAAGTTCTTGGAAAACCGTGTCTGCTTGGATTTCGCTTGCATCAGTATCGTCGAATTGTTCAGCCAAATTGTCGATAAAATCTTTCAGTTCCATTATATAAGTAGGTGTAATTGGTTAGTCGGGAGCGCCACGAAAGCCTGCGCACCCATTCAAAGTGCAAAGTTAGCGAAAAAAATCCAAACCGCGCTCATTTCGTTAGGAAAATCCGCAAAATGTCAAAAAATGCAACCCATTGAAAAAAATCGTGTGATATACACAATAATCCAACATGATTTGCGTTAATGTATAATAAACTATGTAAATTATACGCTTTTTTCTTTTTTCTCTACCCATCGATACACCTCTAAACACTCCTATAATTATGAAAAATTTCACTACATTTTTGCTGCTGTGGCTGGTGATGATAGTTGTCGCCCCTGTGGGTATAGCGAAAATCACCGACAACACCTACAATATGCGGCGCGCCCGACAAGCACTCAGCGAGGGCAACGACAGCCAAGCCATCGACTTTCTGTTCGACGAGTTGGATGTAAACCCCGACAACGCCCTTGCTCACGCCTTAATTGCACTGAGCTTTTTCCATTTAGGAAGTTACCCGGATGCGCGCGAAGCAGCTACACAAGCGCTCGACTGCTTTCCCGAGGAGATGGTCAAGCCGCGCTATGGCATGCTGCTGCTGCGATGCGACATCAACGTCTACATGGGCGATAGCGTGGAAGCTTTCAACGATGTGAACGAGGCCATTCGCATCAACCCACAATCCCCGATAGCATACGATCGTCGTGGCAAATTCTACTGCAGTCAGGGACGCTACGAACATGCGCGTGCCGACTACGCCCATGCCGTGGAGTTAGACCCCGAATACTCCGACGGCATCATGGGATTAGGCCACGTGGCCCTGCTCACCGGTGAGTTCGACCGCGCCATCGAGTTGTATAACACCACCATGGCGCTTGACCCCATCAACTATACCGCCATCGCAATGCGAGGCCGCGCTTACTTGGGCGCAGGGCTATACGACAAAGCCATGGACGACATCTGCACCTTCTTGGAGAAATCCCTTGACGATACCGTCATGACAGTATTGGATCAATTTCCCGAGGAGCAACGTCCGCTGGTCATTGCCAAACTCACTGAGCTCAAAGTCAAACAACCCGAGAATATCTATCCCTACATCTGCCTTGCTCACGTCTACGAACTGAGCGAGAACTATGCCGAGGCTATCCAAGTGCTCAAGGATGCGCAGCCACTCGACCAAACCAGCTCTAACTACATCATCTGCAATATAGGTAGAGGCTATCTGCTAATGAGCGAGTACGAATCGGCCATCACTTACTTCAACCAAGGCCTCACCATCGTCCCCGACGACTACTATTGCCTCTACTCCAAAGCCACGGCATTGGGCGAGATAGGTCGCGAGCGCGAGGCCATCGATATATTCAAGCGCTGCATCGCCGAACCCACAGATTCCGTCGATTCCAATGCAGATGTGTGGTATCACATCGCATTCCTCGAAGACAATATCAACGAAACCGAAGCCGCGCTCGCAGATTACGACATGGTAATCTCGCTCACCCCCGACTACGCTTACGCTCACTTGGGCCGCGCTGACATGTTGGAGCGCCTCGGCCGCCACGACGAAGCCCTCGAGGCATATCAGCGTGTGGTGGAATTAGAACCGGAACCCACCGCCAATGCATGCGCCATGTATGCTCTGTTGGCGCTTGGCCGCAAGGACGAAGCCGTCGACTTTATGCAGCGCATGTTGATGGCATACCCCGACGATGCTGGCACATACTACGATGCCGCATGCTTCTACAGCCGTATGGGACAACTCGAACAGTCGCTGCAGTACCTCGCCACCGCCCTCGAAAAAGGATTCCGCCGCTTCGCCCACATCATGCGCGATGACGACCTCGAAGCCGTCCGCGCGCTCCCCGCATTCACCACCTTGATGCAACAATACCTCCCCACCTCGCAATCCTCTCATTAAATATCATTATGGGGACATTTTTCACAGTCTTATGCGTAATCTTCCTGGCCGGAGCTATTTACCGCGCTATTTCCGGTGCGTGGACCGGACAGAAATCCTACTTGCTTGACGGAAGCGAAGTGAAGATACCCAAATCCACGGCCCAACCGGCGGAGCCTTCCGAGCCTTCACAGCCGGCGGCATCGACCCAGCCTGCCCAGCCGCCCCGGCCGGCAAAGCCCGTAGATGTCATCTTCGACATCTTAGCTAAGTTGGGATGTCAACCCGAGCGCAAGGTCATCGATGACAAAGAAGCTATCATTGCATCATACCAAGGCGCAAATTTTGACTTTAGATTCAACGGAAATTGGGTGACCGTTTACCAACCCTATTGGACTTGGGCACATAAGGACGATCCCAACTTGCCCTTATTGCGCGAGGCGATAAATCAGGCGAACTATCTCGAGGGTCCAACCGTAGTGTGGACACCGCCTTTTTCTGATGGCCGCATCCACCTCCATAGTGTGTTTCAATTCTACCTCAATTCCGACTTCGCCGACAACGAAGCAATGCTCATCGGCATCCTCTGCTTGTTCTTCGACAAAATCGAATACCTCCGCCAAATCATGCACAATCTGTTCGGACAGCAAGCCCAAAGCAACTAACCCGTGCGGGTCGTAGCGATTTAGCGGTAGAATGTGAGCCAGTTGGTGCAGAAGTTGTTGTATATAAGTAGGGACGCGGCCTGCCACGTCTGCGTCAACATACACATAATCAGGCTATTTTTAGACAGAAGCTGATGGAAGAAGGCGGCTACCGCCACATAGGCTCTTGGTGGAAAGCACGTGCCGGCAAAGCGGCCAATGAGATTGACATCGTGGCTCTGCGCACCGACGGTCACTCGGCATTGGTGGCCGAAGTGAAACGCAACGCGGTCAACTACCGCCCGGAGGCGTTCATGGTCAAAGTGGAACACATGCGCACCAAGGTGCTCGCCGGCTACGACATCGATGCCCGCTTGCTCACTATGGAGCAGATGTAACTGTTGCGCTGATAACGAATTAGCCCGATTGGCTGATAGAGCAATCGGGCTAATTTCGTGCTGTGGGGGGAGGTTAGCGAATGGAGAGCTTGCGGCCGTTGATGAGATAGAGGCCGGCGGGGAGGGTGAGGGTGGCGGGGGTGTTGGCGGTTAGGGCGATGGTGCGGGTGCGGCCGAGCATGTCGGCGATGGTCACGGTGGTTGATTCGGCACCGGTGAGGGTGACTTGGCGGCCGTTGATGCGCATTTGCACGGCTTGGTCTGCGGCTATGGTGGGGTTGCCGCTGTATAAGCCGTCGCCGTTGTAGATGCCGCCTTCGACGAATGTGAAGTCTTTAGTTTGGTTGCCGGCTTCTACGCCTGAGCCGCCGTTGCCGAAGATGATGCCTACGTTGTCGGCGGGCAGGTTAGGCCAATCGAAGTTGATTTGCCACATGCCGTCCTCGCGCAGAGAGGCGCGGGTGCCGGGCCAGCCGCCGAGCGGCGTTTCGGTGAAGCCGTTGCCGTTGTTGTACCACATGAACACATAGACTTGTTCCCAGCCGGGGGTGTTGATGAAGTAGGCATTATGCTCGCCCACGGGGATGGGGTCGCCATCGCCCCATTGAGAGTTGAGCCAAGAGATGGCGCGTGTGATGCGGGCTTTGACGCGGGCTACGTCGGAGGAGAAGTCGCTGTTGCCGTACTGCCTCCAGCGGTCGGCATCGTTGACGGCTGCTTGCGACACGGTGTTAGAGAAGTTGTCGACGAAGGCCATCAGTTGGTCGTTGAGGGTGGGGTAGATTTCTTGCCACACTTCTTTGACTACTTCGATGAAATGGGGGTGGCGGCATGCTTGCGCAATCCACACGTTGTGCCAAGTGCGGTCTTGGTAGATGAATCGCCACTTGTCTTCGGTGAAAGAGTTGCCGAAGTCCCATACGGGGCCGAACTGCCACTTGCCGTCGCCTTGATCCTTGTAGAGGTAGCAGCTGCCGTGGAAGCTCTCGTAGTCGTCGAGGACTTCCTGCACGATGTAGTAGCGTGCCAGGGAGTATACGTCCACGTAGTCTTCCCAAGTGTTGTCGTTAAGGTCTTCGCGGTACAGGGCGTCGTTGATGAGTGTCATTTGGTTGGTGAGGTACTCTTCTTGTTCGGGCGAGAGTACTTCGGGGGTCTTGTATGTGAACCAGATGGCGTAGCCGTCGGTGTTGTGCTCGATGACAGTGACGTGGGGGTCGGTGTCGTAGTTGTCGATTTCCACGAGCCATCCGCCGGTGATTTGGGCGGGGTCGGTGGCTTCGTCGGGTTGTTCTACGATGTTGACGCGGTCTTTGTCCACGCGGATGGTTTCGGTGAGGAAGTAGAGGCCGATGTATTCGCCGTTGAGCACCACTTCCACGGGGCGCTGAGAAGGTGCCCAGGGCAGGCCGGCGAGGTCGCTCATGTAGTAACCCACGGGGTTGCGCAGGAAGCCGTCGGTGTCATCGGCGGCGGCCATCAGGGCAAAGTGCTTGCTTTTTTTCATGCCCATGAAGGCTTGTTTGGAGTCGAATTTGAGACGGTAGGGCTTTTTGTCGAAGCCCACCCAGGTCCAGTTGCCGCGGCCTTTGATTTGCAGCACCAGAGGGGCATCGACCGAGCCGACGGATTCGTAACCGTCGAGGCCGAGGGCGTCGAGGTAAGCGGTGGCGGTGATGTAGTCTTCTTTGGAAGTGATGGCTTGGCCGTTGTCGGTGTTGATGTACAATACCGGTAACGTGCCGCTGTAGGTGGCTGCATAGCTGCACAGATATGCAACTACGGCGATTAGTAAGAGTGAAAAGCGTTTCATGATACTGGATAGTGATAGTAGTATGACGTTAAGAATTTGTTGCAAAGTTACAAATTTTTGTCAAAATGTCCAAACTTTATGAAATATTATTTAAGTTTATACGTTTTTACACATAGATAACCCATTTCATCATTGCTCAATCATCACATCGATTGAATGACAAACACAGACCTTTACAGCCGTTACATATGGCTGATTGAATTGATATACCGCTGCGATGGTATCTCGCGCGCCCAAATCAATGCCGCATGGGCGCAATCGCACCTCAACGTGCTCGGAGAAACGGAAATCCCCGAGCGCACGTTTCATCGCTATAAAATTGCCATCAAACAGCTTTTCGGCATCGAAATCTACAGCAGCCGAAAGGAAGTTAGCTCGTACCATATCCGCGATGTGGAGCGGGTGATGGCCGATCCGGAGATGTATTGGTTGCTGCACTCGTGTGTGATCGGCAACTTTCTGCGGCAGTACAAGCATCTGCGTCACCGCATCCTTTTGGAGCGGGTGACCGGCGGCCGTGAGTATTTGGCGACGGTTACGGAAGCGATGCGCGCCGACTGCACGTTGGTGATAGAATACCCCGACACGCCCATGTCCACCTACACCATGGTGGAGGTGGAGCCGTACTTTATCAAGCTCAACCACAGCCGCTGGTTCTTGGTAGGGCGCAACGTGTCCACCGGCTGCGTGGCCACCTACTCGATGGCGAAGGTGCGCTCGCTGCGCTGCACCGGCCGCACCTTCGTGCTGCCGGCCGACTTCAACGCGGCCACCTACCCGGCCGCCGACGACTGCGAGGCGTAAGCGCCGTCCACAGGCACGGCGCGCCTGCGGGGGCTTCGCTAAAGCTCAGAGCCGATAACAAAAAAGCGGGCGTGCGGCGCAGGCTGGCGGCGCGGTGGTGCGTAGGCGGGCGGCGCGGAGCTTTTTTGCACCCGCGCCGAGCTCTTGCTCGGCCGGTGCTCGGCCGGTGCGCGGTGGGCGCGCCGGCGCGGCGGGGGGTTAGGCTTGGATTTCGAGTTGGGACATTTCGGTGTAGGCGGCCCAAGTGGGGTCGTTTTCGGCGGTGATTATTCGGGGGAGGGTGGGGAGGTCGGCCAGGGCTTGGTTGAGTTTCTTTTGGAAGATGTGGGTGGAGAGGGTGTAGAATACCCAAGTGCGTTCGCCTGCTCCGGTGAAGATGCCGGTGATGACGGCCACGGGGTCGGCTGCCAACACTTCGGCTAATGCGTCGGTGGCTTGGCCCATGAGCTCGGCGTCGTGGTCGTTGGGCATGCCGGCATCGGGCGCATCGGAATAGATCCATTGGATTTCGATGCGGATTGAGAAGCGCGGGTTGGCGCGGAATGATTGGATGTCGCGTCGACCGGACACCATAATGAGACGGCCGTCGTCGCTTTCGGCGGGGGCGGTCCACCAGTCGTTGGATTCAGCCATAGATTTATATGTAATAAAAACACAGAAGGCGGAGCCTACCGGGGGCGGGGTATAAGCCGGGTTATGTGGCGCGGGCAGTATCGCTGAGAGCGACACGCCCGTCGTCGTTCGTCATTTATCTGCGCAGTCTACCCCCCGACAATGGGCGAGCAACCCTTAAATGCCGGTATACTTGACCTTGCAACCCAAAAGGAGTGCGGCACGCCATATCGCTGTGGCGTCCGGTGGGCTCTTACCCCGCCTTTTCACCCTTGCCGCTGTGGCGGCGGTTGTTTTCTGTCACTCTACTCTGACGTTTCCGCCGGCTCCCCGAAGGGAGTTTGGTGCTCTGTGTTGCCCGGACTTTCCTCCTACCGCTCACGAGGTCGGTAGGCGACGAACTCCTCGCCCCGGAGGCTCGGTCTTCTGTGTGATAAGTTAAAGAGCGATGTGCGGTTAGCAGTAACCGCGGATGATGCCGCGACGGGAGTTACGCACGAAGTCGATGATTGCGTCGCGTTCGGGTGATTGCGGCACGGATTCTTCGATGCGGCGCACGGCGTCGCTGACGTTGAGGTTATGCTGGTAAATGTAGCGGTATACGTCTTGGATTGCGGCGATGGTTTCGTTTGAGAAACCGCGACGGCGCAGGCCCACGGAGTTGATACCGGTGTAGGCCACCGGTTCGCGAGCGGCTTTGACGTAGGGGGGCACGTCTTTGCCGATGCGTGAGCCGCCTTGCACCATAACGTGAGCGCCGATGTGGCAGAATTGGTGCACGAGGGTGCCGCCGCCGATTACGGCGCAGTCGTCCACTACCACTTCGCCGGCGAGCTGTGTGGCGTTGGAGATGATGACGTTGTTGCCGACGATGGCGTCGTGAGCCACGTGTGAGTAAGCCATGATGAGGCAGTTGTTGCCCACCACGGTGCGACCGCGGGCGTCGGTGCCGCGGTTAACGGTGACGCATTCGCGCAGGGTGGTGTTGTCGCCCACGATGGCGAGGGTTTCTTCACCGTGGAATTTGAGGTCTTGGGGTATGGCGCTAACTACCGCATTGGGGAATATGCGGCAGTTGCGACCTATGCGAGCACCCCATAGGATGACGGCCCCCGACATAATGTGGGTGCCTTCGCCGATTTCGACGTTATCATCGATTGTCACGAACGGGTCGATGATAACGCCTTCGGCTATCTTGGCGTTGGGATGTATTGATGCTAAGGGTTGATTCATGTCAATATATTACTTGTTCTTGATTATTTGGGCCATAAATTCGCACTCGCACACGATTTTTTCGCCCACGAATGCGCGGCCTTTCATCACGGCGCATCCGCGGCGCATTTCGGTGAGGAACGACACGTGGAAGATGAGGGTGTCGCCGGGTACGACCTTTTGGCGGAATTTTACGTTATCGATTTTCATGAAGTAGGTGGAGTAGCGTTCGGCTTCTTCAACGGTGCCGAGCACCAGCAGGCCGCCGGTTTGAGCCATGGCTTCGATCAGGAGCACACCGGGCATCACGGGTTCTTGGGGGAAGTGGCCTTGGAAGAAGGGTTCGTTGGTAGTGACGTTCTTCACGCCCACGATGTATTGGGGGGCTACTTCGATGATTTTGTCGACCAGCAGGAAGGGGTAACGGTGGGGCAACTTGGTGCGAATCACGTTGTTATCCATGATAGGCTCCTTGTTGGGGTCGTATACGGGGCACTGGATGTCTTGGCGCTTGATGTCGCGGCGGATGTCCTTGGCCATGGCGGTGTTGATGCCGTGGCCGGGCTTGGTGGCGATGATTTTGCCTTTGAGGGGGCGGCCGATGAGGGCGATGTCGCCGATGACGTCGAGGAGCTTGTGGCGAGCGGGCTCGTTTTCAAACTGCAGGGGATCGGGGTTGATGTATCCGTAGGTGTCGAGGGTGGGGCACTCTACACCTACCAAGTCGGCGATGGCTTGGAGTTGCTCATGGCCGATGGGGCTGTCGTAGATTACGATAGCGTTGTCCAAGTCGCCGCCTTTGATGAGGCCGGCTTGGAGCAGCGGTTGAATCTCGCGCACGAAAACAAATGTACGCGCGGGCGCGATTTCATTGGCGAATTCGGCCACGTGCTCCATCGAGGCGTATTGGTTGGCCAATACGGGCGAGTGGAAGTTGACTTTGACTTCGACGGAGAACTCGTCGTCGGGGAGGATGATGATTTTCGAGCCGGATTCTTCATCGACCACTTCGAGTTTGTGCTTGACTACATAGAACTCGCGCTCGCCTTTGAGCTCAACGATGCCGGCGGCTTCGATTGCTTCCACGAAGGGGCTTGCGCTGCCGTTGATGATGGGCAGCTCGGGGCCGTTGACCTTGATCAGGCAGTTGTCCACGCCGAGGGAGTAGAGGGCGGCGAGGGCGTGCTCAATGGTGCTGACTTTCACCTCACCGCGAGCGAGGACGGTGCCGCGGTTGGTGGCTACCACGTTCTCGGCCAGGCAGTCCAGGATGGGCTGGCCTTCAAGGTCGGTGCGTTGGATTTTGTATCCGTGGTTTTCTGCGGCGGGACAGAATTCGGCGGTGATTTGGCATCCGGAGTGCAGGCCTTTACCGGAGAGGGTGAAAGAGCCGGCGAGAGTTGTTTGTTTCATATCGGGAGGTTGTTTTATTATTGCGGATTATTGATGACTTTTTCGATTGCGGCCACGCGCGCGAAAAGGTCGGCGAGGCGTTTGGTGTATACAACTTGGCGGGCGAAGTCGCGCTCGGGCACGGCGGGCGAACCGAGCACGCGGGAGTTGGGTGCAACGCTGTTGGGCACGCCGGATTGAGCGCCGAATTTGGAGCCGTCGCCCACGGTGATGTGGCCGGCGAAACCCACTTGGCCGCCTACCATGCAGTTGGCGCCGATATGGGTGCTGCCGGCGATGCCTACTTGGGCGGCCATTACGGTGTTGCGACCGATGACGGTGTTGTGGCCGGCTTGGATGAGGTTGTCGAGCTTGGCGCCTTGTTCGATGACGGTGGCGCCCATTGTGGCGCGGTCCACAGTGGTATTGGCGCCGATTTCCACGTCGTCATGGATTTCGACGATGCCGATCTGGGGAATCTTGCTGTAGGAACCGTCGGCTGTGGGAGCGAAGCCGAAGCCGTCGGCGCCGATTACTGCGCCGGCATGGATGA
Organism: uncultured Bacteroidales bacterium; assembly: GCA_946011725.1. GTDB lineage: Bacteria > Bacteroidota > Bacteroidia > Bacteroidales > Muribaculaceae > CAG-873. The sequence continues at coordinate 40,193 of CAMGBT010000006.1, forward strand.
TGCAGCGGGCGCCGATGCGGCAGCCGTGGTAGATGCGGGCACCGGGATAGACCACGGTGTTTTCGCCGAGGGTGACGCCCGGACCGATGTAGGCTTGCGGGTACACCTTCACGCCGCTTCCCAAGCGGCAGCCGGTGCCGATGTAGGCGAACGCGCCCACGTAAGCATCGGCGGGCAGGTCAACGTCTTCAGCCACGAACGACGGCTGCTCCACGCCTTGCAGCTGCGGAGCCATGGCCTGCTGGGCGAATTGCAGCAGTTGGGCTAAGGTGGCGTAAGGGTCGTCCACGCGGATGAGCGTGGTGCTAACCGGTTGTTCCAACTCAAGCGAGCGCGACACTAACACGATCGATGCGTTGGTGGTATATAAATAATGATTGTATTTCGGATTGGCCAAAAATGTGATTGAGCCTTGAGTGGCCTCCTCAATTTTGGCAAAGCTGCTGACAACGGCTTGGGGGTTGCCTTCGATTGTGCCGCCAATTAAGGAGGCTATTTGTTGGGCTGAAAATTCCATTTTATTTATTGCTTCTAATTTATCTTTGCAAATTTCGCAAAAAAATTTCACATACGCGCAATTTTTGCCCAAAAAAGTGCCTGTGTGTTGCTTAAATGTTAAATTATCTGCAAAAATGGCCAATATTTTCACCATTCCAGCCATAGTCAAACAATGTGGCCGCGGCTGTTTCGCACCACGAAGTGCGAATCATCGATTTTGACGCAAAACGCAAAGGCAAAGCGCGATTTTAAGAATAATCGTTTGCATCGTACCAAGTAATACGCTAAAGAGCCGTGTGCTTGCGGCATTTTTGCGGTGGATTGGCTTGCACATATCAAGAAAGTTTTGTAACTTTGCAGCCGATTTTATAACCTATAGGAAATGAAAGAAATTTCTACCGTAGCGCAGCTTCGCGAAGCTGTTGCTGATGCTAAAAAAGCCGGAGCCACAGTAGGCTTGGTGCCCACCATGGGCGCATTGCATGCCGGCCACGTGTCGCTGATCGAACGCGCTCGCCGAGAGTGCGATTTCGTTGTAGTCAGCGTATTCGTTAACCCCACTCAATTCAACAATCCCGACGATTTGCGCACGTATCCGCGCACGCTCGAGGCCGACTGCGAAAAGTTGACGGCTGCGGGAGTGGACGTGGCCTTCGTGCCTTCGGTCGAAGAGATATACCCCGAACCTGACACCCGCGTGTTCGACCTCGGCCCGGTGGCCGAAGTGATGGAAGGCGCCATGCGTCCCGGCCACTTCAACGGCGTGGCGCAGATTGTGAGCAAGCTGTTCAGCTACGTGCATCCCGACCGCGCTTACTTCGGCGAGAAGGATTACCAGCAGATAGCTGTAATCCGCCGCATGGTAGAGCTGGAAGGCTTCAAGTTGGAGATCGTGCCGTGTCCCATCAAGCGGCATGACGACGGCTTGGCCATGAGCTCGCGCAACGTGCGCTTGAGCGCCGAGCAGCGCGCACAAGCTCCGGCCATCCATCGCATCCTCGCTCAAAGCGTGGAGGATGCAGTGGAGTGCCACGATATCAACGCCCTGCAGCAGCGCGTGGTCGAAGCCATCAACGCTGTGGACGGCATGGAAGTTGAGTACTATCAAATTGTAGACGCCCTGACCCTGCAGCCGGTGGCCGCTTGGGACGGCCGGCACCCGTTGGTGGGTTGCGTGACCGTGTGGATGGGCGATGTACGCCTGATTGACAATATCAAATACCCCAAAGCATGAACGTTGAAGTTCTGAAATCGAAGATTCACCGCGTCACGGTGACCGAAGCACGGTTAGACTACATCGGGTCGATCACCATCGACCAAGACCTGCTCGACGCGGCCAACATACTCCCGGGCGAGCGCGTGTACATTGTTAATAATAATAACGGCGCGCGTCTCGACACCTACACCATAGCCGGCGAACGCGGCTCGGGTGTGATATGCCTTAACGGCGCGGCTGCGCGATTGGTGCAGCCGGGCGATGTGGTCATCATCATGGCATACGCCACCATGCCGTTCGAAGAGGCCCGCACATTCAAGCCTGCGGTTATCTTCCCCGACACCGCCACTAACCGTTTATAATCAATTAGTAACCATCAATTTAACTGCATAATGTTTGAAAAACTTAGCGAACGACTTGAGCGTAGTTTTAAAATCCTCAAGGGTGAAGGCAAAATCACCGAAATCAACGTAGCCGAAACCCTCAAGGACGTGCGCCGTGCTCTGATCGATGCCGACGTCAACTACAAAGTAGCCAAGACCTTCACCGACACCGTCAAGGCCAAAGCCCTCGGCCAGAACGTGCTCACAGCCATCAAGCCCGGCGAATTGATGGTGAAAATCGTGCACGACGAACTCACCGCTCTGATGGGCGGAGATGCCGCGCCGCTCAATCTCAAGGACAAGCCCGTCGTAATCCTGATGTCGGGCTTGCAAGGCTCGGGTAAAACCACCTTCTCGGGCAAGTTGGCCAAGAAGCTCAAAAGCGAAAAGGCCATGCGCCCGCTGCTGGTGGCGTGCGACGTGTACCGCCCGGCCGCTATCGACCAGCTGAAAGTGTTGGGCGAAAGCATCGAAGTACCCGTGTTTACCATCGAGGGTAGCAAAGACCCGGTGGACATCGCCCGCAAAGGCGTGGAATACGGTCGCTCGAACCATCACGACCTCATCATCATCGACACCGCCGGTCGCTTGGCCGTAGATGAGCAGATGATGCAGGAAATCGAGAACATTAAGAATGCCATCAAGCCCACCGAAACCCTGTTCGTGGTTGATGCCATGACCGGTCAGGATGCAGTGAACACCGCTCGCACCTTCAACGAGCGCCTCGACTTCGACGGCGTCGTGCTCACCAAGCTCGACGGCGACACCCGCGGCGGTGCGGCCCTGTCAATCCGCACCGTGGTCACCAAGCCCATCAAGTTCGTGGGCACCGGCGAAACCCTCGACGGCATCGACGTATTCTACCCCAACCGTATGGCCGACCGCATCTTGGGCATGGGCGACATCGTGTCGCTGGTGGAACGCGCCCAGCGCGAGTTCGACGAGAAAGAAGCCGAAGAACTCGCCCGTAAGCTGCAGAAAAACCAGTACACCTTCGTGGATTTCTACAAGCAAATCCAGCAAATCAAGAAGATGGGTAATATCAAGGATCTTGCCTCAATGATTCCCGGCTTGGGCAAGGCTATCAAGGATATCGACATCGACAACAGCGCCTTCAAGGGTATCGAAGCCATCATCAACTCGATGACCTTGCAGGAGCGTCTGCATCCCGAAATCATCAAGGGCACACGCGTGCGCCGCATCGCCCTGGGTAGCGGCACCACCATCCAAGAGGTGAACCGCCTGCTCAAACAGTTTGAGCAAACTCGCCAAATGATGCGCTTGGCCGGCAGCAAGAACCCCATGGCAGCCATGCGCGGCCTGCGAGGCGGTATGCCCGGAATGCCCAAACGCAAGTAATACCTTAATATACACAGCTATTGCGACCACAAATGAGGTCGTAATAGCTTTTTAACTACCTATACACCATGACAATCATCGACGGCAAGCTCACAGCTGCCACCATCAAGCAAGAAATCGCCCAAGTCGTGGCTCAACGCCTCGAACAGGGCTTGCGCCGCCCCCATTTGGCCGCTATCTTGGTAGGCCATGACGGCGGAAGCGAAACCTACGTAGCCAACAAGGTCAAAGCCTGCGAAGCCTGCGGATTCACCTCAACCGTAATCCGCCGCGAGGACACCGTCACCGAAGCCGAGCTGCTCGACATCATCGCGCAGCTCAACGCCGACCCCGAAGTGGACGGCTTCATCGTGCAGTTGCCGTTGCCCAAGCATATCAACGAACAACGAGTGACCGAAGCCGTCGACTACCGCAAAGACGTGGACGGATTCCACCCCATCAACGTCGGCCGCCAGTCGCTCGGTATGCCCTGCTTCCACAGCGCCACCCCCGCCGGCATCGTAGAGCTGCTGCGCCGATATAACGTGCCCACCCGTGGCCGCAACTGCGTGATCATCGGCCGCAGCAACATCGTGGGCAAGCCCCTTGCCGCCCTGATGATGCAAAAGGGCGTGGACGCCACCGTCACCGTATGCCATAGTGCCACCGAAAACCTGCGCCAAGTGTGCAGCCAAGCCGACATCCTGGTAGCAGCCCTCGGCCGCCCCGGCTTCGTCACCGCCGACATGGTCAAAGAGGGTGCCACCGTTATCGATGTGGGCACCACCCTCGTGCCTGATGCCTCCCGTAAATCCGGTTTCCGCCTTAGCGGCGATGTTGACTTCGAGAACGTCGCCCCCAAGTGCGCATTCATCACCCCGGTGCCCGGAGGCGTTGGACCCATGACCATTTGCATGCTCATGCTCAACACCCTGAAGGCCGCCACCGGCGAGCTCTTCGCCTAATCCCTCGCCGCCATGAATGCCATGCTCACCGTGCTGCTATTCTCGCTGCTGTCGCTGCTGATGGGCCGCGACGAAGCCGAGATAGTGTTTGCCGGTGATGCCATGATGCACCAAGGCCAAATCGATGCCGCTCACCAGCCCGACGGCTCATACGATTTCAGCGAATACTTCCGCGCAATCAGCCCCTACGTCATCTCAGCTGATTACGCCGTGGTCAACCTTGAAACACCGGTGGCCGGTCCGCGCTATTCCGGCTACCCGTGTTTCAATGCGCCCGCTTCCTACCTCGATGCGCTCGCCGCGGCCGGGTTCGACCTCTTCCTTACAGCCAATAACCACACCCTCGACCGCGGCGACCGCGGCCTCTGCGCCACCATTGACTCGCTCAATGCCCGCGGCCTCGACCACATCGGCACGTACCCGTCGCCGGCCCACCGCCGGCAGGCCTTGCCCATGGTCAAGGTTATCAATAACATCCGCGTGGGATTCCTCAACTACACCTACGGCACCAACGGCATCTCGCCCCGCGGCGAGGTGGTGGTGGACTACATCGACCGTCAGCAGATGAAGCGCGATGTGGACGCGCTCCGAGCCGACAGCGCCGAAATCATCTTCGCCTGCGTGCACTGGGGCGTGGAGTACCAACTGCTGCAGCACCCCTCGCAGACCTCGCTGGCCGAGTACCTCCACTCGCTGGGCGTGGAGTGCGTCATCGGCGGCCATCCCCACGTGGTGCAGCCGCTCCATCTGCGCGATAACCGCCTGACAGTGTACTCCTTAGGAAACTTCATCTCAAACATGAAGACCACCGACACCCGCGGCGGCGCAATGTTGCGTGTGACCATCTCGCGCCGCGACGACGGCTCCATCGCCGTGGACCAAGCGTCCTACCGATTAGTGTACACCGTGCCCGCCGGCAACGGCCACAACTTCCGGTTGGTGTGGCCCGATGCCGCCAACGATGCCCGTGCAGCTGCATTCGCCCGCTCCGCTCGCGCCCTGTTCTCAAAGCATAACACCAACGTGGCCGAGGACGTGCCCTTGTTGATGCGCATTCTCCGGCAGTAAACATGGGCGACTTCCGATTTAAACAGTTTGCCCTCACACATCAGCGGTGCGCCATGAAAATCGGCACCGATGGGGTGCTGTTGGGCGCTTGGGCCGAGTTGCCGGAAGCAAACGGCATCGTAGCCGATGTGGGCGCCGGCTGCGGCCTGATTGCCTTGATGCTCGCCCAACGCTATGCACAAGCATCCATCACCGCCGTGGAGCTTGACCCCGATGCCGCCCAAGACATGCGCGCCAACGTGGCCGCCTCGTCGTGGAGCGAGCGCGTTACAGCCATCGAAAGTGATTTCACAGCCTTGGAAGGACGCTACGACCTCATCGTGAGCAACCCGCCATTCTTCATCACCGGCGAGCGCTCGCCCATGTCAGCCCGCGCCGCCGCCCGCCACGTGGACCACGGACTGTCGCCCCTCACACTGCCCGCCTTCGCCGCCGAACACCTGCGCCCGGGCGGCCGTCTGGCCATGATATTTCCCGCCGACCAGTTGCCTGAAGTTGAGTTCCAAGCAGCCATGCACCGCCTCAATCCGCTGCGCATCACTCAGGTGGCATCGGCCGCCACGCGCTCCCCGATGCGCGTGCTCGCCGAGTTCTCGCCCATCGAAGCACCCTGCGTGCGCACACGCATCGACATACACACCGCCGACGGCGGCTACACACCTGATTACGTGTTACTTACCAAAGATTTTTACCTCCACTTATGAACAATATCCGCTACAACATCTCCGCCGGCAGCACCCTATGGCTGCTGCTGTGCACATCCATTATAGGTTACCTTTTGATTGGCATTGTCGGCATATTCATGCCCACCGACAATCCCACCCTGACGTTGCGACTGATGTCAGTATTTCAACAAGTGTTCGCCTTCATTGCGCCTGCCATCGCGTGCGCAATGATAGCCACACGCCGTCCCGACATCATGCTCCGCCTGCGCGGCCGCATCTCACCCGCGGCAGTGTTGTGGACCGTGGTCATTATGGTGGTGTCAATGCCCGCCATGGAAGCATTGGTCCAACTCAACGAAGCCATACCCCTGCCCGCAGCCATCCACGACGTCCTCCGCTCCATGGAAGATGCCGCACAGCAAGCCACCAACGACATGATGGGCGCCCACACCGTGGGTAACCTCATCCTCAACCTGCTCATCATGGCCGTAATGACCGGCTTCAGCGAAGAAATTCTGTTCCGCGGAGCACTGTGCGACGCCCTGAGCCGCACCCGCCTCGGCGTGGCCGGCACCATCTGGGTGAGTGCCGCCATCTTCTCGCTGATGCACATGCAATTCTTTGGCTTCTTCCCGCGCATGCTCTTAGGCGCCTTCTTCGCCTACCTGCTGATGCGCAGCGGCTCCCTGTGGCTCGGTGTCATCGCCCACGCCCTCAACAACGCCCTCTACATCATCACCGCCTACTGCGGCTACGAAAACTCCGCCCTGCTCCAACCCGGCGCCACCACCTACCTCTTAATCGCCGCCAGCATAGCCCTCACCGCCGCCGCCTTCGCCATGCTCCACCGCACCCTCCGCCCCCATCCGCAGAATTAACCGCGCCGCGCTTCGGCCGAGCAAGAGCTCGGAGCAGGTGCAAAAAGGCTTCGGAATCTACATTAAACCCGATGCAACATGTATATAAGTAGGGACGCGGCCTGCCGCGTCCGCGTCAACGTGCATATAATCAGGCTATTAAGCACAGCGAGTGCTGACGCGGTTTTTTTGGATCAATGTAAAACAATCGTTGAATTGTTAACAACATTGCGAACGTGTTAATACGGCTCCATACGCGCGGAGCGCGTTCCTTTTTAGATAACACCACGATGGCGCGAAGCCTGCGAAGCGCTTTCGTGGTGTAGGCTCGCGCCCAACGCCATGAACCGCGGGGCGGTTCCTTATGCCGGAAGTCCGCAAGTCCTGCATAAGGAACCAGCTCCGCGGTTCAAGAATATTGATGGGCCCTTACACCACGTTGGCACTTCACTTCGGGCGCTTCGCATGCCCTACGTTTCGTGCCAACGTGGTGTTATCTAAAAAGCAACCGCTCCGCGGTTTTAACAAAATTAACAATTTGCTTTTTACATTGCCCCCTTATTATGTACGTAGGTCGGTTCATAATGAGGTGGAATATGAAAAAGCGCAAGCTTTGGGCTTGCGCTTTGCGGAAAGACAGGGATTCGAACCCTGGGTACCCGTAAGGGTACAACGGTTTTCGAGACCGTCCCGATCGACCACTCCGGCATCTTTCCTCGGGTTTTGCGAGTGCAAAGTTAGTGCTTTATTTTGATTTGGCCAAATTTTTTGGTGATTTTTTTATTTTTTAAGGGGAAAAATTGTGTAGTTTTGGAATAAGTTGCTAACTTTGTGGCATAAAAGCAAAGGACATGGATAATCAAACGCATAAACAAGATATATTGGACCGCCGGTACCTGCGTATGGCGGGTATTTGGGCGGAAAACTCTTACTGTCAGCGGCGTAAGGTTGGCGCACTCATCGTGAAAAATCAAATGATTATCTCCGACGGGTATAATGGTACGCCGTCGGGGTTTGAAAATGTGTGCGAGGATGAGCAGGGCGTGACTAAGCCTTACGTGCTGCATGCCGAAGCGAACGCTATCACCAAGGTGGCGCGGAGCAATAATTCGAGCGACGGTGCCACGCTGTATGTGACGTCGTCGCCCTGCGTGGAGTGCGCCAAGTTGATCATCCAAGCGGGCATCAAGCGAGGGGTGGAGAATGCGCAGTAGCGCTTGACCGACGGAGTGGATTTGCTGCGTCGGGCGGGCATTGAGTGTATTCAAATTGAAGATTTAAACACACAAGCACATGAATAAAATGAAGATATGGGCACCGCTGATCGGTGCCGCTTTGCTGGTGATTGGCATGTGGATCGGCTTCACGATAGCCGGCGGAAAGGACAGCTCGCCTGCTCAGCAGAAGCTCAACAAGGTGTTCGAGTTGATTTCGGATGAGTATGTGGACGAGGTGTCGATGGATTCAATTGTGGAGCTGACTATCCCGCAATTGCTGCAGAATCTTGATCCGCACTCGATGTACATTCCGGTGGATGAGCTCGACAAGATGAACCGCGATTTGGAGAGTTCCTTCTTCGGCGTGGGCATCCAGTTCCAGTTGATTAACGACACCATCTGCGTGGTGCAGGTGATCGAAGGCGGCCCGGCGCAGCATGTTGGTATGATGGCCGGCGACCGCATCATAGCGGTGGATGGCCAGCCGATGACGGGCAAGAAGATTACCAACGACGATGTGTTGAACACCTTGCGCGGCCCGAAGGACACCAAAGTGAAGGTGACGGTGAAGCGCAACAACAGCGCTCGGCCGCTCACTTTTGAGATTGTGCGCGGCGAGATTCCCTCGGTGTCGGTCAATGCCTCGTACATCGTCGACGGCAACGTGGGCTATGTGCGTGTGACTAAGTTCGCCCAGAACACCTACAGCGAGTTCCTGCAGGCGCTCGTCCAACTGAAGGCCAACGGCGCGCAGAAGTTTATCCTCGATTTGCGCGGCAACACCGGCGGTCTGCTCGAGCAAGCCATCCTGATGGCCAACGAGTTCCTGCCCGCTGGACAGCGCATTGTGGAAGTGCGCGGTCGCAAGGCAGTGGACAACGCCACCTGGCTGTCCGACGGCACCGGCTCCTTTGCAGATGTGCCTTTGGTGGTGCTCACCGACGAGTTCTCGGCATCGTCGTCGGAAATCGTCAGCGGGTGTATTCAGGACAACGACCGCGGCCTGATTGTGGGTCGTCGCACCTTCGGTAAGGGCTTGGTGCAAAGGCAGATAGTACTTGCGGACTCCTCGCAGATCCGCCTGACCGTGCAGCGCTACTACACTCCCTCGGGACGCTGCATCCAGAAGGATTTCCATCGCGGCGACAACCTCGGCTACGAAACCGAGATCAGCGACCGCTACACCCACGGCGAGGTGTTCAGCGCCGACTCCATCAAGGTGGACAGCACCAAGATATTCACCACCGTCCATGGCCGCACCGTGTACGGTGGGGGCGGCATCATCCCCGACGTGTTCGTGCCTAACGACACCTCGAACGTGACCAACTACTACATCTCGGTGGCCAATGCCGGCTTGCTCAACCGCTTTGCATATGAATACTGCGACCTCAACCGCGAGGACCTCACGGCGTGCGACAACGTGGACCAATTGCTGTCGAAGCTGCCGCCGGCCGATGTGCTGCTGCAGGCCTTTGTGCAGTATGCCGCCGACAACGGAGTGCACAAGCGTTGGTATTACATCAATATCTCCTCGCAGCTCATTATCGACCAGCTGCGAGCGCTGATCGCCAGCGATATCTTGGGCATCTCGGCCTACTATGAGATTGTGAACCGCACCGACACCACCATGCTGCGCGCGCTGCAGCTGCTGCGGCAGAATGTGCCAACCGAAATCGATAACAGTTACCAACCGCGATGATGGACAAGCACGAGATACGCAAGGCCGTGAAGGCTGTCAAGAAGCTGTTGACCGCCGAACAGCGTACCGAGGCAGCCGCCCGCGCTCTGGCTGTGGTGGAAGCCTTGCCGCAATTCGCGGCGGCAACGAACGTGTTGGTGTATCATTCGCTGCCCGACGAGCTGTCGACCATCGCTTTCATCGAGCGATGGGCCGAGCGCAAGCGGCTACTGCTGCCGCGTGTCAACGGCGACGACCTCGACGTGTTGGAGTATAATCCACAGCAATTGCACACCGGCGCATTCAACATCCAAGAGCCCACGGGCGGTGTGCTCTTGGACCCCGAACGCATCGAATTGGTGATAGTGCCGGCAGTGGCTTACGACCGCCACGGCAACCGCATCGGCCGCGGCAAAGGGTATTACGACCGCCTGCTGCGCCGCACTCCGCAAGCGCTGAAGGTGGGCGTGGCTTATCAGTGTCAGATCTGCGACGACTTCACCCCGGATGAGTTCGACATCCCGGTGGACATCGTCATCACCGACCAAGGCGTTATTAACCGCTGTAACCATGGGAGTTAGCTGCGAACAATTGCGAGTGGAAGAGTTGCGCATGCGCTATGAGGAACTGTTGGAGGACCCATCGGTGTACCCCACCGAGGCCAACTGGCAGTTCATCTGCGACCACCGGCTCGAAGGCCTCGGCCATTTGCTGATGGCCAAGTACGTCACCTCGCTCGATCGCGACGAACTCGACCGCGAGGAGCTGCACCAAGTGGCCATTGAGCAGTTTCCCAACTACCTGCAAGCGGTCGACCGGCTGTACGCGCTCGAGGTGGTGTACGAGTATTCGCAAGCGCCCGATGAGGTTATCGTGGACCTGATCCGCCGCTGCCGCTTGTTCGACGCGGCACGGCTGCTCGGGTGGCTGCGACAAGACCGTGTGTGGGAGGTGATGGCCGTGCTCGACGTGTATCAACCCGAGTACGAGCCCGACGACCTCGAAGCCATGCGCGCACTCTCCGCAGCCATCCACCGCCTGCCAGCGGAAGGACGCGTCGAAGAGCGCCGCGGCCTGTTCGGCGTGGGGATGAAATACATCTGCCCCAACGGCCACGTCAACGCTCCCGATGCCGAATACTGCTCCCACAGCGGTTGCGGCCTCAACGCCCAAGGCCTCACCGCCGACCAAGTGAAGCGCCTCGAGGTGCTCGACACCCGTATCGACGCCCTCACCCACTTGATGGAATAACCCCAAAACGTGCGGGCGTTTTTTTCAACGTAGAACGAGATTTTTATATTTTTGGTTAATTCGTACTTAGTTTTATTCGTTTGGCCCGATCCGGGTTATTGGCGGGCGTGCGGAGAAATCTTTGGTGGAAATGTTGCGCGGGTGGAGGTTTTTTTGTAACTTTGCGGTGAATTTTTCTATCATCAAATTTGAATATCGTTGCAATATAACTGAAACTACTAACATATTTACACTTATCTATTACTATGGCAACTATTGTGAAGCAACGGATTCATCATTTTGACATGCTCAAGGGTGTGGCGATATTTATGGTGGTGATGGGTCACGTGTTGGCTTTCTGTGTGCGCGAAATCGATCGCGCAACGATTTTCAAGGTATTTGAACAATTGCACATGCCGCTGTTCTTCTTTGTGAGCGGCTGGTTTACGTATAAGCTTGACGAGAACGGCCGCTTGGTGCTGCCGCGGCTGCTGAGCCGCGCCGTGCGTCTGCTACTGCCGATGGTGGCGGTGAGCAGTGTGTGGGTGTGGTACTTCCCGCACTCGGGGATTGAGACCCCGTTTGCCTCCACCTTTGAAGAGCTGTGGACGAGCGCTTACAAGAATGGCTACTGGTTCACGTTTGTGCTGTTCGAGATAGTGCTGCTGTACGCGGCGCTGCGTCCGCTGCTGGCTCGCTGCCGGCGGTGGTGGGCGTCGGCAGCGGTGGTGGCGGCCGCGTTCGCCCTCCTCTATTGGCTTAACGGCATCAGCGGCAAGGTGGGCGATGTGCTGAGCCTCACTATGGTCACCACCTTCGCTCCTGCGTTCTTCGTCGGCTTGTTGGCGCGGCGTCATCGCGCCGGCTTCGAGCGCTTGGCCGATAGCAGTACGGCGCAGACTGTGGCCATCCTTGCGGCCGCGGCGGCTATCTATGTGAGCTGCTGGCCGTGGGAGTTCGGCCTTGATGCGCAAGCTCGGATGGCGACGCAAGCTGTCAGCCACCCCTTCTTAGCGCTGGTGGCTTACCGTGTGTTTCGCGACTGGGGTGCGGCCGCATTTGCCGACGGCGCCTCGCCCGCGGCTCGCAGCATCGCCCGGCTGTGGGAGTATATCGGCACGCAGAGCTTGGGTATCTATTTGCTGCACTACTTCTTCCTGTTTCCGATGGGCAGCGTGGTGCGAGGGTGGATGGAAGCGATGAACGTGGCATGGGTGCCGTTAGGCGCTTTCGCCGCGGTGATGGCGGCGTGCATCGTGGCCATGGTGCTGATTGTGATCAAGATAATTCAACCGTCGAAGCTGCTGTCGCTGCTGCTTACCGGTTCTAAATAATGTAACGTATATGGATATATCCAACTGCATATTAGCATTCGATTTGGACGACACGCTCTACAGCGAGCGCGCGCAGTACGCTCGCCAATGCCTGCAGCATGTGGCGCGGCAATTGGGCGTGGATGCGGCCACCGAGGCGGCGATGATCTCCGGCCGCAATCCATACGACACGCTCACTCAGTCGGGCGTGAGTGTATCGCTCGACCGCTTCAAGGAGATATACCGCAGTGCCGAGCTCAGCCCGATGCAGTTGCGCCCGGATGCGGCGCTGCTGCTGCGCACGCTCCGCGAGGACTATCCGCAAGTGCCGCTCTACCTTATTACCGACGGCGATTCACGCCGCCAACGCGCCAAGATAGCAGCGCTGGGACTTGCCGACTACTTTGCCGACCCGCGCATCATTATCAGTGAAGAAATCGGCCACGACAAGCATTCGCCCATGCCGTTCGTCCACGCCATGGCGCGCGAAAACCGCGCCGACGGCTGGGTGTACGTGGGTGACAACATCCGCAAAGACTTTCACTATCCCAACCTCTTAGGTTGGACCACAATAATGTTGGCCGACGATGGTAGCAACGTCCACTCGCAATCGGTGGACGTGCCCGCCGACTATCGACCGCAATTCACCATAAAATCACTCACCGAAATACTATGCCTATAGCTCTAATCACCGGTATCACCGGCCAAGACGGCTCATTCTTGGCCGAGTTTCTGCTCGAAAAAGGTTACGAAGTGCACGGCGTGATTCGCCGCAGTTCGTCGTTCAATACCGAGCGTATCGAGCACCTCTACCTCGACGAATGGGTGCGCGATATGCACCGCAAACGCCTGCTTACACTGCACTATGGCGACATGACCGACTCCTCGTCGCTCATCCGCATCATTGGCGAAGTGCGGCCGGATGAAATCTACAACTTGGCGGCGCAGAGCCACGTCAAAGTGTCGTTCGACGTACCCGAATACACGGCCGACACCGACGCTGTGGGCGTGCTGCGCTTGCTCGAAGCCGTGCGCATCCTCGGTCTCGAAAAGCACTGCCGCATCTACCAAGCCTCCACCTCCGAGCTCTACGGCAAGGTGCAGGAGGTGCCCCAGAGCGAAACCACACCCTTCTACCCGCGTTCGCCCTACTCCGTGGCCAAGCTCTACGCCTTCTGGATTATGAAGAACTACCGCGAGAGCTACGGCATGTACACCGCCAACGGCATCCTCTTCAACCACGAATCCGAACGCCGCGGCGAGAATTTCGTCACCCGCAAAATCACCCTCGCGGCCGCACGCATCACCGCCGGGTTGCAGGACAAACTCTATCTGGGCAACCTCAACGCCATGCGCGACTGGGGCTACGCCCGCGACTACGTGGAGTGCATGTGGCTCATTCTGCAGCAACCCGAACCGGACGACTTCGTGGTGGCCACCGGCGAATTCCATTCGGTGCGCGAGTTCACCACCTTGGCCTTTGCTCGTGCAGGCATCAACCTGCGCTGGGAGGGCGAAGGTCTGCAGGAAAAAGGCATCGACACGGCCACCGGACGCGTGCTGGTGGAGGTTGACCCTCGATTCTTCCGCCCCGCCGAGGTGGAGCAGCTGCTCGGCAACCCCGACAAAGCGCGGCGCGTGCTGGGTTGGAACCCACGCGCCACTTCGTTCGAACGCTTGGTTGAAATCATGGTCGACGCCGACATGGCGCTCATCAAAAAGCAAAAATAACTATGCTCAATTTCGATTCAAAGATTTACGTGGCCGGCCACCGCGGTTTGGTGGGCTCGGCCATCATGCGCAACCTCCAACAGCGCGGATTCACCCGCGTAATCGGGCGCACTCACGCTGAATTGGACCTGCTCGATGGCGCCGCCGTGCGCGAGTTTTTCGACATCGAACGCCCCGACGCGGTGGTATTGGCCGCCGCTCATGTGGGCGGCATCATGGCCAACAACGTGTACCGTGCCGACTTCATATACCAAAACCTGCAAATCCAGCAGAACGTCATCGGCGAAGCATGGCGCCATGGCGTGCAGCACCTGCTCTTCCTCGGCTCCACCTGCATCTACCCCCGCGAAGCTCCGCAACCCATCACCGAAGATGCATTGCTCACCTCGCCGCTGGAGTACACCAACGAGCCGTATGCCATCGCCAAAATAGCCGGGCTGAAGCTGTGCGAGTCGCTCAACCTGCAATACGGCACCAACTACATAGCCGTTATGCCCACCAACCTCTACGGCCCCAACGACAACTTCGACTTGGTCAGCAGCCACGTGCTGCCCGCCATGATTCGCAAGATGCACCTGGCGCGCTTGCTCAACGAAGGCCGCGAGACCGAGCTGCGTGCCGACCTCGTCCGTCGGCCCATCCCCGGAGTGGACGCCGCCACAGCTTCCATGTCGGAGCTAACTGACGCCCTCGCCGGCTTCGGCATACACTCCACTCATCTCGACCTATGGGGCAGCGGCCGTCCCCTGCGCGAATTCCTTTGGAGCGAGGACATGGCCGACGCTTCCGTGCACGTGCTGCTCAATGTCAGCTTCGACCAACTCCGTGAGGGCCACGACCCCGTGCGCAACACCCACATCAACATCGGCACCGGCATCGAGCTGTCGATAGCCCAACTCGCCGAGATGATTCGCACCACTGTGGGCTTCCGCGGCGACATCCGCTGGGACGCCACCAAACCCGACGGCACCATGCGCAAACTCTGCAACGTGGACCGTCTCCATTCTCTCGGCTGGCGCCACCGCGTAGAGCTCCCCGACGGCATCACCCGCCTCTACCGCTGGTACCAATCCACCATCTAACCCCCACCGCCGCCCGCGCCGAGCTCTTGCTCGGCGCGGGCGGCTTTGTACGCTCGGCATGAGTATTGTCTAACGGGTGCAAGTCCCTAAGCTGCC
>CAMGBT010000007.1 GCA_946011725.1 uncultured Bacteroidales bacterium
CCGTGCGGGCGGCCTTGCGGGCGCGGCGCGGGGGGGCGGTGGTGGGGGGGGGTGGGTAAATATGCGGGGGATGGGGGAGGGGGTGCAGTTTTTTTTGGTGGATTGGGATTTTTTTCTTACTTTTGCCATTATTTTCGGGTTTGGCGGCTTGTGGCCGCGGTGAGCCCGGTATTGATAACGCGTTTCAATTATTAATTATGTACGACAATAGTGTCAAAATCGGCTTGTGTAGCGACCATGCCGGTTATCAGCTCAAAGAAGCTATTAAGCTGTGGCTCAGCGCCAAAGGCTATGAATTTGAGGACTTCGGCACGGATTCGGAGGCCTCGTGCGACTATCCTGACTATGCTCACCCCTGCGCTGAGGCGGTGGAGAGCGGCCGTTGCGGTTGCGCCATCGCTATGTGTGGTTCGGGCAACGGGATCTCGATCACTCTCAACAAGCACCAAGGGGTGCGTGCGGCTCTGTGCTGGGAGCCGGAGTTGGCTCGTTTGGCTCGCCAACACAATGATGCCAACGTGCTGTCGCTGCCGGCGCGCTTCATCTCGCAAGAGTTAGCTTTGCAAATCGTGGAGGCTTACCTCAATGCTGACTTTGAGGGCGGTCGCCATCAGCGTCGTATCGATAAAATACCCGTAACAAAATAACACCTCAACTACCTCTGTATGAATAAGTTTCTTGAAATTTTAGCCGCTGTGGGCATGGTGCTTTTGACCATTCTTTTGTTTGCCTGCGGCCCCTCGCAAGAACAGAAAGCTCAGGAGCTGACCGACGCGGCCGCCGCAGTCTGCGACTCTGTGCAACAAACTTACTCCACCGTGGTGATCGAAGCCGAATATCCCAATGTGAAGTTGAATGTGGCTTTGGACGACTCGCTGTTTCACGCCGAACTGATTACCGAACCGGTGGCTAACTTCTTCTTAGCCAAGTACATCCAAACGCTGCCCGGCAACAATGCCAAGCCTCTGATGCATAAGGTGAAAGAGGCGCAAGGTGCAGTGCAACTGAATGTTACCGACCTCTACGGCAAGACCTTCACCGCCGAACTTACCCCGGACCAGGTCATTGGTCTGTTCACCGCCAAGAACACCCAGCTGAGCGTGCCTGCCGTGAAGGAGGGACTCGAAACGCTGCTCGGTACGCAGCTCGAAATCCCGGCCCGCTTCAAGCTCGCGGGCGAGGTCAGCGCCTCGGTTGAAGGCGGTTTCTTGGAGTACGAAGTGCCGGTTAAGGCCATCGACGTGGCTAACCTCACCCAAGGCAACATCGTGTTCTACCACGAGCAACTACTTAAGAATCAGTGGAAAAACCTCTCCTACTTTGCCTATATGCTCAAAGATTTGGGCATCGATGGCATCCGCATAGTGTATGCCGATGTCGACTCCGACAAGAAGGTGAAGCAGGCGTTCCCCTGGCGCTCCATTTTCAAAGAATAATATCCACCCCATAATCACCAGCCATGAATCTGATTGACCGCTTTCTCGAATATGTAAAATTCGATACCCAAAGCGACGAACTCACCGGGTTGACGCCGTCAACCCCGGGTCAAATGATTTTCGCCCAGCATCTTAAAGAAGAATTGGAATCTCTTGGTCTTCAAGAGATTACCCTCGACGATAACGGCTACTTGATGGCCACTCTGCCGGCCAACACCTCGGCCGCAGTGCCCACCGTGGGCTTCATCGCTCACTTGGACACTTCGCCCGATATGTCGGGCCGCCACGTGTCGCCCCGCATCGTGCAGAAGTACCCCGGCGGCGACATCGTGCTCAACGAAGCCACCGGCACGGTGCTCTCGCCTAACGACTTCCCCGAACTCAACCACTACGTGGGTCAGGACCTGATTGTGACCGACGGCAACACCCTGCTCGGCGCCGACGACAAAGCCGGCGTGGCTGAGATCATCTCCGCCGTCGACTATCTGATCAAGCACCCCGAAATCAAGCACGGCAAAATCCGCATTGCGTTCAACCCCGACGAGGAAATCGGTCGCGGCGCGCACAAATTCGACGTGGAAGCCTTCGGCGCCGACTTCGCCTACACCATGGACGGCGGCGAAGTGGGCGAGTTGGAGTTTGAGAACTTCAACGCCGCCGTGGCTAAGGTATCGTTCCGCGGCCGCAACGTGCACCCGGGCTACGCCAAGCACAAGATGATTAACTCCATGCGCATCGCCAACCAGTTTATCATCATGCTTCCGCGCTGGGAAACTCCCGAGCACACAGAAGGTTACGAAGGCTTCTACCACCTCATCGGCATCGAAGGCACCGTGGAAGCTACCACCCTCACTTACATCATCCGCGACCACGACCGCGACCGCTTCGAGCGCCGCAAGAAAGAGCTCGAACACCTCGCTCGCAAGATAAACAACGAGTTCCCGGGCTGCTGCGAAATCGAAATCAAGGACCAATACTACAACATGCGCGAGAAAATCGAGCCGGTGATGTACATCATCGACATCGCTCGCCAGGCTATGGAATTGGCCGACGTCACCCCCAAGGTGCAACCTATCCGCGGCGGCACCGACGGCGCCCAGCTCTCGTACAAGGGTCTGCCCTGCCCCAACATCTTCGCCGGCGGTCTCAACTTCCACGGCCGCTACGAGTTTGTGCCCATTCCTTCGATGGAGAAAGCCATGAATGTGATTGTGCAAATCGCATCGCTGGTAGGCTCGGGCAAGTGCAATGGCTGAGTCCACGCTCATCGTGATCACCGGCGCCACTGCCTCGGGCAAGTCGGCGCTGGCTATCGATGTGGCCGGGCGGTTGGGGTGCGAAATCATCTCCGCCGACTCGCGCCAACTCTTCCGCGACATCCCTATCGGCACCGCCGCGCCCACTGCCGAGCAGTTGGCGGCGGTGCCGCATCATTTGGTGGGCACACTGCCGTTGGACGGCTACTACAGCGCGGCGCAGTTTGAGGCTGATGCCTTGGCCATAGCCGAGCGGCTGTGGGAGCGGTCGCCCTACGTGGTGGTGTGCGGCGGGTCGATGATGTATATCGACGCCCTCACTGACGGCATCGACGAGTTGCCCACCATCACCGAAGCCACCCGCTCGCGGGTGCTGCAAATGCTTGAGCAACAGGGATTAAGCGGGCTGTTGGCTTACCTCGAGATACTCGACCCGGAGTACTATGCCGCGGTGGACCGCGCCAACACGCGGCGGGTGGTCCACGCCGTGGAAATCTGCCTGGAGGCGGGCGTGCCGTACTCACAACTGCGGGTGCGCCGCCGCGCCGAGCGCCCGTTCCGCATCATCAAGACGGCCATCGACATGCCGCGCGAGCAGCTGTTCGCCCGCATCAATAGGCGGGTGGAGGAGATGATGGACCAAGGGCTGCTGGACGAGGCGCGGCGCGTGTATCCCCTGCGCCATCTCAACTCCCTTAACACCGTGGGCTACAAGGAGTTATTCGCCTACTTCGACGGCGCTATGGACCTGCCCACCGCCACCGCCCGCATCGCTAAAAACACCCGCGTCTACGCCAAGAAACAGCTGACATGGTTAGCGCGCGCCGGCGTCCGCCCCACCGAGTGGCTGCCCGCCGCAGCCCCGCTGCCGGCGCTGCTGGCTCTCCTGCGCCGCGAGCCGCAGTAAGCGAGCCGCGGGCGCTTCCGCGCCGCAGAACCTCCGGCAGGGGGGCGGGCGCTTTCGCGCCGCTCGGCTTCCGCAGACCCCGAGGCAAGCCTCGAGGCTACAGCAACCGGAACCGCCCCGCGGTGGGCGCTTCGCTGCGCCGAGCCATGCCGGCGGGCGGGTGAGCGCGCACAGCTGCGGTCCGAGCAAGAGCTCGGAGCGGGTGCAAAAAGGCTCCGCGCGGGCGGGTGGGCTGCACAGCCGGGGGCGCTTCCGCTGCGGCGAGCCTTGTGGCGGAGGTGGGGGTTAGGGGCGGGTGGCGCGGAGGAAGAAGTGGAGGAAGAGGGCGCCGGCGAGGATGAGGCTTACGGAGAAACTGAGCACTACGCCCCAGACGCCCAGAGCGGCGGTGAAGGCCAGGAGGTAGGTGGCGGGAACGCCTATCACCATGTAGGAGATGAAGGCGATCCATAGCATCGGTTGCACGCGCGAGGTGCCGCGCAGGGCGTTGGCGAAGGTGACTTGGGTGGCGTCGCCGAGTTGGTAGATGAGCAGCGGCACGATGAGGGTGAGGGTGAGTGCTTGCACGGCTGTATCTTCGGTGAAGGCATAGATGAAGTCGCGGGCCAGGAGCACGAAGATGGCCATGGCGGCGAGCATGGCGGTGAGCATGAGGTGGTAGCCGGCCCAGGCGATGTGGCGCATGCGGGCGTGGCCTAATGCGGTGGCGTTGGCCACTTTCACGGAGATGGCGGCGCCGATGCTGTAGTACATGCAGAATCCGAACATGCCGATGACGATGATGATTTGGTAGGAGGCCAGGGGCACGGTGCCGAGCCAGCCGGTCATCAGTCCGGCCACGGTGAATGAGCCGCTTTCGAAGGCCATCTGCAGGCTCACGGGCATGGAGGTGGCCCACACGCGGCGGGCGGTGCCGGCGGGTGCATCGGCGGCCGTAAATCCCTCACGGTAAAGGCGATAGCTGCGTTTGCCGAGGATGGCCCATAGCAGGATGGCCATCATCAGCAGGCGAGCCGCGAGGGTGGCGATGCCGGCGCCGGTGAGGCCGAGTTCGGGTGCGCCCCAGTGGCCGTAGATTAGGGCGTAGTTGCCGAGGATGTTGATGGAGTTGCACACGATCACGGCGTACATTGGCAGGCGCGAGTTGTTGATGGCGTAGAGCCACTGTGCCAAGAGGTTGAACACGGCCAGGGGCACCAAGCCGCACAGCCACAGCAGGTAGTAGGGGCGGATAAGTGGCAGTAGTTCAGCGGGTTGGCCTAAGCGGTCGAGGTTGAAATACAGCACGGCCATGATGGCGGTGACGGCCAAGGCGAACAGCACGTTGCAGCGCAGTGCCGAGCGTGTGAGGGCGCCGATGGAGCGGTGTTCGCCGCGGCCGAAGAGGGCGCCGGCCAGGGGGGTGAGGCCGTAGCTGAAGCCCATGATGGCGCAGAAGGCGGTGTTGAACATGGCGTTGACAAACGAGGCTGCCGCCAAGGATTCGGTGGCATAGCGTCCAACCATGATGTTGTCGGCAAAGCCCAGCACGATGCCGCCCAGTTGGCTCACCACGATGGGCAAGCCCAGCAGGGCCAACTCCTTGTACGTCGACTTGTAATGACTGAAACTGTATTTCATATACTTGACTATTAGGTAGATAGATTTATAGCACAAAAATGCGAAGTACGAACTCACCGGGTGGATTCGTACTTCGTGAAGGGCTATTCGCCGGCCCTTATCTGCGGTTGCCGAAGAATCGGAGCAGGTACAGGAACAGGTTGATGAAGTCCAAGTACAGGGTTAATGCGCCGATGGTGGCTAAGCGGCCCACTTGGTCGACGGGCATCACTTGGGCCATCTGCTTGATTTTCTGGGTATCCCAAGCGGTGAGGCCCACGAAGATGATGATGCCGATGAAGGAGATGATGTAGTCAAATTGTTCGCTTTGCATAAACATGTTCACCACTACGGCGATGATCAGGCCGATGAGGGCCATCATCAGGATGTGGCCGATCTTGCTGAGGTCGGCGGCGGTGGTGTAGCCGTAGATGCTCATGGCACCGAATGTGCCGGCGGTGATGAAGAATGTTTTAGCGATGGAAGCGCCGGTGTAGATTAGGAAGATTGGCGAGAGCATCAGGCCGTTGACGGTGGCAAAGAGGAAGAAGAGCAGCATGGCGGTGGTGTTGCTGATGCGGTCGATTGCCGAGGAGATGCCGATAACCAGACCTAATTCCACCACAACCAAGCCGAGCATCACGAAACGCTTGGTTAACAGGAACTCCATAATGGAATAAGAGTTGACGCAGAGCAGCGACACGATGGCCGTTACCAGCAGGCCCAAGAACATGTTGAGGTACACTCGCTTCATAGCGGCGGCCACCATGTTTTGCACGGCCATCGGCGATTGGTACACCTGGCCGTAGTTCATTTGATAATTGTTCATAAATGATTTATTTTGAGGAGCTTATTATTTACAATAAGATGAATACGTATGAAATCGAAGGGTGAGCCAACACCTTAACAACCGAGCAGCGCAAAAAGTTCGCCCTTCTAATCCAATAACGCAAAAATTACATAAATATTGTAGGGGGTAGAGATGAGAGAGGATTGGGGTTATTCGTTGGCGAGGCCGAAGTCGGCGATTACTTGGTCGTAGAAGCCTTTAGAGCAGCGTCCGCTCATCGTGGTGTAAGGATTGGTGACATTTCTAATAACGGTACTGCCGGGATCGCCTTCGGCTGTGATGGTGTATTGGCTGTTGGTACCGGGAATCATGAATTGTGCTTTGAACGACATTTGGATGCCCAAAAATGCATATTTAGCTTCTTCTTTATGAGAGTAGGCTTCAGTTTCGGAGTAAATCCAAACATCCGGGATACCGATTATAGACTCTTGGTTGGATACAGTATAGTGAAGTTGGATAACCGGACACTTGCTGTCTTGTGGAATCTCAGCTTGGTCAACGATTATGAAATCAATAATTTGTGTCTTGAAGAGCCTTTTCGCGGAAGAGTTTAGCGTATTTACAATCTGTGAAGCCCAGCCTTTAACATCTGATTCATTAAGTTCACTTTTGATGGGCTTTATCTTGGATTTGAGGTCGGAGAAAGCTTCCAGATGAAAGTAGTTGAGTAGTTGCTGAGTGGTTTCGGGATAGTCGGTGAATTCTTTGAGATTGAGCTCGGGGTGTACAAACACATACACTTGTGTGATTTTGTTGGTATGCATGTATTCCAGCATGTCAATCATGAATTTTTGCGCTTGGTTGGGCGAATCGCCTACAGTGGATTTGTACTGCGCGATGCCGTTGACCCAGAGGTCGTCGAGGAACTTGCGGTATTCGGCGGCTTTGCGGCCTTCGGGGTATTTGCCGAGGTAATCGTGAACGGCTTTGATGCGCGAATCAAATTCGTAATCTGCATTGTTGACTTCAACCGCTAAAATCATAACATCCTCGGCATGAGCACCATCGGGAAATTCATTGAAGTAGTTTTCAACATCCCCGGGATAGAGATAACCTATTTCGAAGTCTTCCTGCAGCTCGGCGAATGCGCGCTTCTCGGCGAAGTAGGGCAGATTGTACACCCAGATGCCGATGACAAGGCAAGCTACGATGCCCAAGAAGATGAAAAGGTTGCGGCGACGACGGCGAGCGCGCTGCTGCTCATATTGGATACGTTGGGTATCGAAGTCGGTGAGAGCCAGGATTTTATCGGCATATTCGCGTGGGTATCTTTGGAAGATGAACACCGTTTCGCGTTCGCCCAAGGCTTCGGCTTCGTTCACCTGCTCTTGGGTATAGTTGAGCGATTCGGTTTGCTTGATATATCCGGCCAGTGCCACAGCCATCTGCTGCAGCACGACGCGGTCGTAGTCGTAGACATTGGGGTGGGCAGAGAGAGCAACAACTGTGCTCAGCAGGTCGGCATTGGCTTGACGCGTGGTCAAGTTGTAGCGCTGCATTATCAAGCGCGTGGCGCACTCGATGCGGGCAATCATTCGGTAGGCGTTGAACTGTTCCATAGTTTATTTAGGTAAGGGGTAAGAGGTCGGGGGTTAGCGGGCGGGGAGGCCGAAGTGGCTTTTCATCATGTTATAGCACTTCTTGGCGCAGGCGGTGCACATTTGGCCGTAAGATTGCATTTTTTCGATGTCTACATCATTGGTGGTGCAAGAACCGGTGGCAATGATTCGGTGCTCTGAGCCGGGGATGATAAATTCGGCGGTAAGCTCCATTTTGATGCTGAAGAAGATGCCAACTCCTCTCTTATAGCTGGAACCGGAGTCGCCGTAGGTAATTTCCTCCCAAACGGACAATAAGTTTGGCGATCCGTCTGCATAATCTAAGTTAGAGAGGCTGTAGTAGAGGTGGAGGGCAGGTTCAGCGCTGTGGGCGTCTACGCTGTCAGGCTCGATGACGTTGAAGATTATCATAGATGCATTGAATGGTTTGTTGATTGATTCATCAAGACCATATTCATAGTCAAAGCCCCACTGGTTGAAATCGTATTTGTTGAAGAATTTCTTGGCGGAGCGGATGGAGCCGGGTATCGTTAGGCCGTATAGATAGATGCCGTTGGATAATTTGCGTTGGATGTCTTCGGGATAGTCGGAGAAGTCTTTGAGATTGTTGATTATGTGCGGCACCACCAATACTGTGTCGAGGCTGTTGGTGTGCATGTAGTTGAGCATCTCGATTACGAAATCTTCGTAGTCGGATCTGTGGAAGCCGACCGAACTGCGGTAACTCTTGATGCCATCCGTCCAAATTTGGTCGTAGTATTGGCGACATTCATCGGCATATTGGCCCTCGGGGTAGCGTTCCAAGTATTCATCGATGGCTCGAAGCAAATTTTTGGTGATGCCCATTTTATTGGCAGAACGCGCCGAATTTATGATTAGTTCCTCAATGTGTTCGTTATCAGGATAATCATCAATGAATCTTTGTACATCCCAAATGCTTAGACGGCCTTCCTCATTGAACCTTTTTTCGAGCGCGGCGTAAGCGCGTTTTTCTGCAAAGTATGGGAGGTTGTAAATAATTTTGCCGATAACAAAGCAGGCAATGACACCTAAGATTATAGCACCTATGCGCAGACGCTTGCGGTTCTTGGCGCGTTGTTGTTCGGCACGTTCATTAGCCAATTGGATGCGTTCTTGCTCGAAGTCGGTGAGCGCCAAGATTCGGTCGGCATAGTTGTAGGAGTATTCTTGGAAGATGAATTGGGCCTCGCGCTCGCCGATGGCAGTTTCATACCTAATTTGCTGTGGCTCAAGGTTGAGGGATTCGGTTTGCTTGGCGTATTGGTCGAACGCGATGGACATTTTCTTGAGCAAAGCGATGTCGATGGAGCCGGTGATGCGAGTAGCCAGGGCATCAATTGCTTCTTTCAAGTCGACATTACTATATCGCAAGCTAAGATTGTAGCGCTGCATCAGGATGCGGAATGTGCAACTAATGCGGCCAATCATGCGGTAGGGGTTGAACTTTTCCATGGGTATAGGGTGGGTAGAGAATGGTAGAGAGAATGGTAAAGATTGGTAGAGGATGGTAGAGAGAGCGGTAGAGAGAATGGTAGAGAATGGGGTAGAGAGGGGAAAAGGGAGGAGAGAGGAGGGGGAGGGATTACATGCGCTCGGGGACGCGGATGCCGAGCAGGCTCATGGCGGCGGCTACGGTGCGGGCGGTCACGGCGGTGAGCTGCAGGCGCAATGAGAGCAGGGCGGGGTCGGCCTCGCGCAGGATGGGGCAGTCGTGGTAGAAGGAGTTGTAGAGTTTCACTAAGTCGTAGGCGTAGTTGGCGATCACCGAGGGCGAGAATTTCTTGCCGGCGTCGGCCACGGTGGCGGGGAAGTCGGCCAGGAATTGGATGAGGTTGGTCTCGATTTCGGCCGGGGTCACTTGCGAGTAGTCGCCGATGGTGGCGCCGGCTTCTTCGGCGCGACGGAGCACGGAGCGCATGCGGGCGTAGGCGTATTGGATGAAGGGGCCGGTGTTGCCGTCGAAGTTGATTGATTCTTCGGGGTTGAACATCATGTTCTTGCGCGGGTCGACCTTCAGCAGGAAGTATTTCAGCGCGCCAAGGCCTACGATTTCAGCCACTTGGTTCTTTTCATCTTCGCTGAGGCCTTGGATTTTGCCCATATTGTCGGAGATGGTGCGAGCGTCGCGCACCATGGTGTCCATCAAGTCGTCGGCGTCGACCACGGTGCCCTCGCGGCTCTTCATCTTGCCCGAGGGGAGTTCGACCATGCCGTAGGAGAAGTGCACTAAGTCTTTGCCCCATTCGAAGCCGAGGCGGTCGAGCAGCAGCGACAGCACTTGGAAGTGGTAATTCTGCTCATTACCTACCACATACACCATCTTGGAGATGGGATAGTCGGCAAAACGGAGTTGGGCGGTGCCGATGTCTTGGGTCATGTACACGGAGGTGCCGTCGGCGCGGAGCAGCAGCTTGTGGTCCAAGCCTTCGTTGGTGAGGTCGGCCCACACCGAGCCGTCCTCGCGGCGGTAGAACAGGCCGCGATCCAAGCCTTCGAGCACCTTCTGCTTGCCGGCCAGGTAGGTCTGCGATTCGTAGTAGATTTTGTCGAAGTCCACGCCCATGCGACGGTAAGTTTCGTCGAAGCCGGCGTATACCCACGAGTTCATCATTTCCCAAAGCGCGCGCACCTCCTTGTCGCCATTTTCCCAGCGGCGGAGCATGTCGCGAGCCTCGGCCATCAGCGGGGAAGCCTCCTTGGCTTCGTCCTCGCTCATACCCTTGGCCATCAGCTCTTTAACCTCCTGGCGGAAGTGGCGATCGAAGGCCACGTAGTAGTCGCCGATGAGGTGGTCGCCCTTTTGGCCGGTGGATTCGGGGGTGGCGCCGTTGCCCCATTTCTGCCAAGCTAACATCGACTTGCAGATGTGGATGCCGCGGTCGTTTACTATGTTGGTTTTCACCACTTTATAGCCGCACGCTTTAAGAATCTCGGCCAAGGAGAAGCCTAAGAGATTGTTGCGCACGTGGCCCAAGTGGAGGGGTTTGTTGGTGTTAGGCGATGAGTACTCGATCATCACCAGCGGCGAGCTTTCGGTGGCGTGAGTGAAGCCGAAATCGGCAGTGTCGGCGATGCTGCGGAGCACGCCGTTGAAGAACTTCGGCTCAAGCACAATGTTGAGGAAGCCCTTCACCACGTTGAATCGGTTTACGGCCGGCTCGTTAGCCACCAACCATTCACCGATTTCCTGCCCGACGGCTTCGGGCGCCTTGCGGGCGGCCTTCACCCAGGGGAAGACCACGATGGAGAGGTTACCCTCAAACTTCTTGTCCGTAGCTTTGGGAGCGATGCTGTCGGCCGACACTTCCAAGCCGTAAAGTTCTTTAACTGCTTTCGCCACAGCGGTGGCAATGATCTTATCAATCGACATTTTCTATATTTTTTGGATTATCTACATAATTAAGATGCAAATTTACGAAAAATCTATCACCCCTGCAAAATTTTTCGCCGCAAAGGCCAAAAAAAACGTTGCGCAGCGGAAGATGTGTCAAAAAAGTAAAAGACGATTCCCCGCGATTTGGCCGGGCGGCGGGCGGGTGACGATCTCTTACGATTTGGCGGGTGGTGGGTTAAACGAAGGTACGAAGGACGAAGGAACGAATTTTTTGTGTGTGCGGGATGGGGAGGGCGGATTTTTTTGGTGAGGTGGCGAGAATTTCGTAACTTTGCAGCCGTGAAACGTGTGACAGCCTTTTTGGGGCCGCTGATTTGGGCGGCGGTGGTGGTTGTGGCCGGCTTTGTGGCTGGTTGCAGCTCGGTGAAGCACGTGCCGCAGGGTGAGTATTTGCTCGACCATGTGCACATTGTGGTCAATGGCGACCGCGAGGTGAAAACGGAGGAATTGTACAATTTCCTGCGCCAGACACCTAACCATAAGGTGCTGGGATTCGCCAAGATACAGTTGGCCACGTACTCGCTGTCGGGACGCGATTCCACCCATTGGTACAATCGGTGGCTGCGGCGCATCGGTCAGCCGCCGGTGATTTACGACCGCGATTTGACTGAGGCTTCACGCAACCAGTTGCGGCAGGCGATGGTCAACCGCGGCTATACCGATGCCACCGTCACAGTCGACACCGTTTTCAACGCCAAGCGCCGGCGCGCCGACGTGGTGTATAATGTCACCACGGGCGAGCCGCATCGCATCGGCTCGATTGCCTACAACATACCGGACAGCGCTGTCGAGGCTATCGTGGTGACTGACAGCACGTTAGTGGAAGTGGAACCGGGCGACTTGCTCGACCGCAACCGTCTCGACGGGGTGCGCACCGCCATCACCCAGCGCATGCGCAGCAGCGGTTACTACTCCTTCTCGCGCGAGAATATTTCCTTCACGGCCGACACCGTGCGCGGCTCTAAGAACGTGGGGCTGACGCTGAACATCTCCACCCCGACGGATTCGGCCGGGCGCGCTGAGCGGATGCCAATCTACGTGTTTCGCTCGGTGACGTTCGACGCCACCGAGGGCGGCGCGCCGATGGACACGGCTTACTACCGCTCCTTAGCGGTGGTATACGGTGAGAATCAGTACCTTAAGCCCACGGCTCTGTTTGAGAAGTGCTTCATCATGCCGGGCGACCGCTACAACGCCTCCGACCTCGACCGCACCTACTCCGCCTTGGCCTCGCTGCCCATCCTCAAGTTTATCAACATCGATGTCATCCCACAGGATGATGCCGCGCCGGCTGACACTATGCTATTAGATGCCGTCATCCACATCTCGCGCAACAAGCATCATACTATCATTTTGGAAGCCGAGGGCACCAACTCCGAAGGCGACTTGGGCTTCGGCGTGGGCGCCACTTACCAGAACCGCAACCTGTGGCACCGCTCAGAGCTGTTCCAAGTGAAGTTCCGCACCGCTTACGAAAGCCTGTCGGGCAACCTCGATGGCCTCATCAACAAGAACTACTCCGAGTACGCCGGCGAAACCTCCATCACTTTCCCCAAGTTCGTGTCGCCGTTCACCTCGCGCGGATTCCGTAAGCGCATGCAGGGTAGCACCGAGTTCGCAGTGTCCTTCAACTACCAAGAGCGGCCGGAGTATACCCGCGTGATAGCCGGCTTCGCCTGGCGATACAAGTGGAACCAGCGCCGCCGCGACCTGATGCGCCGCCACACTTTCGACTTCATCGACATCAACTACGTGCGCCTGCCTCGGTCCACCTTCAACTTCATCGAAGAAATCGCGCCTGACAACCCGTTGCTGCGCTATTCCTATGAGGACCACTTCATTATGCGGATGGGTTACACTTATTCCCACACCAACCGCCGCATCCCCACGGTGGAGGTCAACGCCTTCGCCATGCAGCCGTCGATTACCTCGGTGCGCGCCTCCATCGAGACCGCGGGCAACGTGCTTTACGGCTTTTCCAAGCTGTTCGGCTCGCCCGAAGCCGACGGCGCTTACAAGGTGTTCGGCATCCAGTTCTCGCAGTACGTCAAGGGCGAGTTCGACTACACCTACGCACGTAACTTCAACTCCCGCAACCAGTTAGCATGGCGCATCGGCGCCGGCTTCGCCTTCCCTTACGGCAACTCGTCGATGGTGCCCTTCGAAAAGCGCTTTTACGCCGGCGGCGCCAACGGCGTGCGCGGCTGGGGTGTGCGCACCCTCGGCCCCGGCGCTTACGATTCGCAGGTGGACGTGAGCGACTTCATCAACCAGTGCGGCGACATCTCCTTCATCGCCTCGATGGAGTACCGCGCCAAGCTGTTCTGGGTGTTCGAAGGGGCGCTGTTCATAGACGCCGGCAACGTGTGGACCATCAAGAACTATCCCAACCAGCCCGACGGCAAGTTCTCTTTCAAGAATTTTTACAAGGAAATCGCGGCGTCCTACGGCATCGGTCTGCGTATGGACTTCACATACTTTTTGCTGCGTCTCGACCTTGGGTTGAAGGCGCACGACCCGGCCAAAGGCCACGAGCCGTGGCCGATCTTCCACCCCAACTGGAAGCGCGACGCCAACTTCCACTTCTCCGTAGGTTATCCATTCTAAATCAGATTGTTATGAAACGTTTAGCCATCTTCGACCTCGACGGCACCCTGCTCAACACCATCGACGACCTCGCCACCGCGGTAAACCACGCGCTGGAGGTGAACCACTACCCCACACACACCATCCCATCCTACCGCCAGATGGTGGGCAACGGAGTGCGCCGCCTCATCGAACGCGCCATGCCCGCCGGCGAGCAGTCGGAGGCGACTGTTGACCGTCTGCTGGCCGACTTCCGCGCGTACTACGACGAGCACCTGCACGATTTGACCAAGCCCTACCCGGGGATCGTGGAGCTGTTAGCGGAGTTGGAGCGGCGCGAGGTGGCCTTAGCCGTAGCTTCCAACAAGTACGAGAGTGCGGTTAAACGCTTGATTAGCAACTTCTTCGCCGAGCGCAAGTTCGTGGCCGTGTGCGGCAACGTGGAGGGGATCCCCACCAAGCCGGACCCGTCGATCGTGTTCCGCATCCTCGGCGAGCACCCCACGCCGAAGGCCGAAGTAATCTACGTGGGCGATTCGGCCGTGGATATGGAGACCGCCCGCCGCGCGGGCGTCACTTCCGTGGGGGTGACGTGGGGCTTCCGCCCGGAGCGCGAGCTGACGGCCGCCTACGCCGACCACATCATCACCTCCGCCGCCGAGCTGCTCGAGCTGCTGTAACTCGACTCTGAGCGAGCAAGAGCTCGAAGCATGTGCAAAAAGGCTCCGCGCGAAGCGGCTGCCGCTGCCGCGGTTGGTGATTGCGCTTCGCTAAAGCTCAGAGCCGTTACAAAAAGCGGGCGGGGCGCTGCCGCGGTCGGTTAGTTGGTGGGGTAGAGGAGGGATTGGAGCAGGGGGAGGAGCTCGTCGGCGGTTTGGCGGTGTTGGGCTTTGGAGGGGTGCCAGTCGGCGCCGTAGCCCTTGGCGGGGTCTTGAGTTTGGAGGATTTGGAAGTGGACGGGCAGGCCTTCGGCTTTGAGCTGTTGGTAGATGGCGGTGAGGGTGTCGATTTGGAGTTGGCGCGCGGTGCGGGAGAGCATCTGGCTGGTGAGGATAACTATCTGAGCTTGTGGCTGTTGGGCGTGAAGCCGTCGGATGAATTTGCGGTAGGAGTCGGCGTAGATGTCGATGTCGTAGCCGGCGGTGCTCAGGTCGTTAGTGCCGAGGTTCACGCAGATTACGTCGGGGCGGAAGCGTTCGGGTTGCCACACTTGGGTGGAGTCGTAGATGCAGGTGTAGTCGTACCAATTTTCCATGGTTTCGCCGGGGAATTTGCCCTTGTAATTACGGTAGAGGCCGATGCCGGAACGAGCCACGCACATCTCTTCGGCGAAGAGTTCGCGGGCGAGGATTGCGGCGTAGGAGTAGTAGTGGTTTGAGTTGTCGAGGGAATAGTGCTCGTACTGGCTTTCAGCCTCGCTGCCGTAGCCGCAGGTGATGGAGTTACCGATGAATTCGATGCGGCGAGCGGGAGCTAACGGTTTGGCTAACAGCTGAGTATCCCCTTCGAGGATGAATCCGCGGAATTCCGGTCGGAGTTCGAAGCCTTCGGTGGCGAGCATCACTTGGAGCGAGTGGTTGCCCTTGGGCAGGCCGGAGGCGAGTGTCACGATGGAGTCTTGGCCCATGAAGCTGACTTTGTAGGCGTCTTGGTGGTCGATGGTGACCATGAAATAGCCGCAGCCGGGCTTGGCTTTCATGGCTATGCCGGTGCCGCGGAAGTCCACGGCGATTTGGGTGGCGGGATAAACGAACAGCGGGCTTTTGGGGTTGGAGAAGTTGATACGGCCGCTGTAGAGGATTCGTGCGTCGTCGGCCTCGATGACGGTTTGGGCCGAGATGCCGAGGGCGGAGCAGAGGAGCAGGATGAGGGCAAGTAGTTGTTTCATAAGGTATTATGTTTTAGTTAGTTATGACCATGAAGAGCGGTAGGTGGCGGGGTTGAGTGCGATGATGAAGCCGAAGATTTCCAGACGGCCGATGAGCATGAGTATGGCCAAGATGGTTTTGGCGGTGGCGGGCATGGCGGCCCAGGAAAATTCGGGCCCGTACTGCCCGAGGGCGGGGCCCACGTTGCCGAGCGAGGAGATGGTGGTGGAGAGCGCTTCGAGGCAGGGCAGGCCGCAGGCCATGACGGCAATCCAGCCGATGAGGGCGAACATCATGAAGCTGAAGAAGAACACGAACACGGTGGAAATCAGTTGGTTATCGAAGATGTGGCCGTTGATTTTGATGGATTGGACCGAGCGCGGGCGGATGATTTGTTGGAACTGGTTTTTGAAACCGCGCCACATAATTACCAGGCGCATCATTTTGATGCCGCCGGCGGTGGAGCCGGTACACCCGCCGGCGAACATGGTGTAAATGATTAGTATCCAAGTGAAAGGAGGGAAGGTGAGGTAGTCGTCGGTTGCGAAACCGGTGGTGGTGTGGCATGAAGCCACTTGGAACAGAGCCGAGCGGAAGGCGTGCTCAATGCCGTAGCCGTTGCAGACTACCAGCGCGGCGGCGATGATGAGGGCGACCACCAACACGCTGCCGAGGAAGAAGCGCGTTTCCTGGTCGCGCAGCAGGTGCTTGAAGCGGTATTTGAAGGCGAAGAAGTAGAGTGAGAAGTTGATAGAGGAGATGAGCATGGCGGCGATGAGCGTGTACTCGATCGCGGGCGAATTCCAGTAGGCGATTGATGCTTGGCGGGTGGAGAAACCGCCGGTGGCGGTGGCGGTGAATGAGTGGCAGACGGCGTCGAACAGGGTCATGCCTTCGACCCAGAGCAAGAGGGCTGTGCCGAGGGTGAGGCAGATGTAGACGCTCCAGAGGTAGCGCGACATGGTGCCGGCCTTGGGGTGGATGTTGGCGTGGATAACGCCGGTGGCTTCGGAGAGGAAGAGCAACTTGCCGCCGATGCCGAATCCGGGCATCAGGGCAATGGTGAAGAAGGCAATGCCGAGGCCGCCGATCCACTGTGTGAGTGAGCGCCAAAAGAGCACGCCGTGGGGCATCTGTTCGATGTTGTCGAGGATGGTGGCGCCGGTGGTGGTGAATCCCGACATGGTTTCGAAGAAGGCGTCGGCCACCTGCGGTATGTATCCGCCGATTAGGTAGGGCAACATGCCTATCAGTGAGAACATTAGCCAAGCGGAAGCCACCACGATGCAGGTTTCGCGGCGGCGCGGTTTGGTGGCGTTGCGGCCTATGAACAGCAGAGCGCCGGCAATGGCGGCGCAGATGCCGGTGGAGATGAGGAAGGGGAGGAAGTCGCCTTCGCCGTAGAACGCGGCCACCGCGGTGGACGCGGTGAGTAGCAAGGCTTCCACGGCAATCAGCAGCCCGAGCATGTAGGCCACCATGCGGAAGTTGACCGCGGCATTTCGCGCCACGGCCGTCGGCGAGTATTCGAGATCCAAAAATCTGTCCATCAGTTAGTTATAGTTATAGCCCGTGTTACAACTGAAAGTGTGCCAGCATTTCGGAGAATAGGTTGGAGTAAGCGTTGGCCACGGAGCGGTAGGAATATCGCGCGGCGGCTTGGAGCAGTGTGTCGGCCGGAATGGGGTTGCTGATGGCCATGCGGAGGGCGTCGGCAGCTGAGCGGTTGGGGCCGAAGGCGTACCCGGTGACACCGTCGGTGATGATGTCGCCGCGGCCATCGTGGATGGGCGCCACCGGCGTGGCGCCGGCGGCTTGGCCTTCGAGCAGGGTGGCGCCGAAGGATTCGAAGCTGGAGGTGGAGAGCACCGCGGCGGCGTGGGCGAACACCGAACGGAGGCGACGGCTGTCGTAGATGGGGCCGAGGTGGCGGAAGGGCAGGTGGATTTGCGACAGGAGGGAGTGGTCGCGCAGCTCGCCGATTAGCACGGCCACGGCGTTAGTGTCCGTTATGCCGTTGAGGGCTTCGATGGCCTTGTCGAAGCACTTGATGGGGTCGTCGAGGCGGGCGGCGCAGATTACCACCAAAGGCACGCCGTCGGGGAGGCCGAGGGCGCCGCGGGTCATTGGCTTGACGGGGCGGAGGGTGGCGATGTCGAAGGGGTTGTGGATCACTTCCACCTTTTGATTGCGTAGCAGGGCACTTTGGCGGGCGCGCTCGGCGAGCCAGTTGCTGACGGCCACAAACCGGATGTCGACGCGGTCGTAAAGCCGCTGCTTGCGGCGGAATGTCTTGGCCGAAAGGTCGCCGGCGGAAGCGCCGCTGTGCAGCAGCGGGCAGTGGTGGCAGGCGGTGAGGTAGCGGTCGCAGTCGCCCGCATGGTGGCAGATGCCGGTGATGTTCCACATGTCGTGCATCACCCACACCACCGGCTTGATGGCGGCGATGCGGCGCACTTCTTTGAGCGAGAGGAAGCCTTGGTTGACCCAGTTGAGCACCACCACGTCGGCCTGCTTGATCAGCGGATGGGAGCTCAGCGAGAGTCCGTCGGTGGCGATTGACACCTTGAAAAGGTCGGCGCGCGAAAAACCGTTGCCCAAGAAGATTCGGGCATGCTCCTTATAAAAAGGAATGCTCGCGCGCCAACGCGAGGCGGCGCACGTTACCCACGGGCAGTCGGTTTGATTGTCGCGCACCAACAGGTGGGCGTCGATGCCGTGCAGGCGGAGGGCTTCCATCAGGCGGAAGGTCACCACCGAGGCGCCGCCGAGCGTGTCGCTATGATTCACAAGTACTACATTCATTTGCCTTACAATTTGGAGCCGCCGAAGCGCCTCACAATCCGAACCACAAAGTTACGAAATTCCCGCCATCCCGCCAAAAAAAATTGCATTCGGCGGCACGGCTCTTTCATTTAAGATGCAGTCGTGGGGTTAAACGAAGGAACGAAGTACGAAATAACGAATTTTTTATTTTTTTCGTTAATTCGTTGATTCGTTTTATTCGTTTAGCCGCTATTTGCGATTACCGAAGTTTAAATGAAAGAGCCGTCATTCGGCGGTTTTGGCTCCCGCGGGGCGGCAAAAAAAATCGGGGCGGATGAGCCGTCCCGATTTTTGGTTATGTGGGTGGATTATTTTTATTTTACTTCTTCGAAGTCGACGTCGGTGACGTTGTTGTCGTTGCCGTTGCCGCCTTGGGGGCCTTGTTGGGCGCCGGGGTTGAATCCTGCTTGTTGGGCACCGGCTTGGGCTTGCTGTTGTGCGTTGAGGATGTCTTGCTGAGCAGCGCCGAAGGCGGTTTGGATTTCGTTGATGGCAGCTTCGATGGCGGCGATGTCTTGCGCTTTGTGGGCGTCTTTGAGTTTCGACAGGGCAGCTTCGATGGCCGAGCGGTGGTTAGCGGGGAGCTTGTCGCCGAGTTCTTTGAGCTGTTGCTCGGTTTGGAAGATGATAGCGTCGGCTTTGTTGATGGTGTCGATGCGTTCCTTTTCTTTGGCGTCGGCAGCGGCGTTGGCTTCGGCTTCGTCCTTCATACGTTTGATTTCGGCGTCGGTAAGGCCGGAGGAAGCTTCGATGCGGATGCTTTGTTGCTTGCCGGTGGCTTTATCTTGTGCGGACACGTTGAGGATGCCGTTGGCATCGATTTCGAATGTTACTTCGATTTGAGGGATGCCGCGGGGAGCGGGAGCGATGCCGTCGAGGTGGAAGCGGCCAAGCAGTTTGTCGTCTTTTACCAAAGGACGTTCACCTTGGAACACGTTGATTTCCACGGAGGGTTGGTTGTCGGCTGCGGTGGAGAACACTTGGCTCTTGCGGGTGGGGATGGTGGTGTTGGCTTCGATGAGCTTGGTCATTACGCCGCCGAGGGTTTCGATACCAACCGACAGGGGCACTACGTCGAGCAGGAGCACGTCTTTAACATCGCCGGAGAGCACACCGCCTTGGATAGCGGCACCAACGGCTACCACTTCGTCGGGATTAACGCCCTTGCAGGGAGTCTTGCCGAAGAATTTTTCGACGATTTGTTGTACGGCGGGGATACGGGTGGAACCGCCCACGAGGATTACTTCGTCGATGTCGGAGGGTTGGAGGCCGGCGTCGCGCAGAGCTTGACGGCAAGGATCGATGGTGCGTTGGATGAGTTCGTGGGCCAGTTGCTCGAATTTAGCACGAGTGAGGGTTTTTACCAAGTGCTGAGGGATGCCGTTGACGGGCATGATGTAGGGCAGGTTGATTTCGCTGGAGGTGGTGGAGGACAGCTCGATTTTGGCCTTTTCGGCAGCTTCTTTGAGGCGTTGGAGGGCCATGGGGTCTTGACGGAGGTCCACACCTTGTTCGGCTTTGAATTCGTCGGCGAGCCAGTCGATGATTACGTGGTCGAAGTCGTCACCGCCGAGGTGGGTGTCGCCGTTGGTGGATTTCACTTCGAACACGCCGTCGCCGAGTTCGAGGATTGAGATATCGAATGTGCCGCCGCCGAGGTCGAATACGGCGATTTTTTGGTCCTTGTCGCTCTTGTCGAGGCCGTAGGCGAGAGCTGCAGCGGTAGGTTCGTTGACGATACGGCGCACGTTCAAACCAGCGATTTCACCTGCTTCTTTGGTGGCTTGACGTTGCGAGTCGTTGAAGTAAGCGGGCACGGTGATAACGGCTTCTTTCACTTCCTGGCCGAGGAAATCTTCAGCGGTTTTCTTCATTTTTTGAAGAATCATAGCGGAGATTTCTTGGGGGGTGTATTGGCGGCCATCGATTTCGATGCGGGGGGTGGAGTTTTCGCCGCGAACCACGTCGTAAGGAACGCGTTCGATTTCGCGAGTAACTTGGTCGTAGGTTTCACCCATGAAACGCTTGATGGAGTAAATGGTGCGTTTGGGGTTTGTGATGGCTTGACGTTTGGCGGGGTCGCCCACTTTGCGTTCGCCACCTTCGATGAAGGCCACCACCGAGGGAGTGGTGTTGCGGCCTTCGCTGTTAGGAATTACCTGAGGTTCTTTACCTTCGAGAACGGCCACGCAGGAGTTGGTGGTGCCGAGGTCAATACCGATGATTTTTGACATAGTTGTATGAGTTTTTATTGTTATTAATCGAGTTTATGAGCGAGCGCCCTTGAGGAGAGAGCGGCGCTCGCAAAGGATAAGGCAAAACGTGTGCCAACGGCAGTGGCCGGCGGCGCATGTGCCAAAAAAGTGCCATAATGTCACCCGCCAAAAAGTCCTCGCCCCACCTTTTTCCGGTTTATAGGCAAAATTTTTTTGGTGGGTTTGGCGAAAATTTTGTAACTTTGCAGCGAATTACTTGCAACGCGTAGTGTCTGAACACGTAAGTCCGGTTGATGAGATTTACAAGTTCGGGCGCTTTTTTTTGTGCTCAAAACAAAGTTAATCACCTATGAATCAATCATCTAAACTTTGGACCGGCTCATTCGTGGGCATCTGTTTGGTCAATTTCTTCATTTTTGTCAATTTTCATGCCCTGCTGCCCACGTTCCCCTTCTTCGTGACATACCTGGGCGGCGATGCGCAAACCATCGGCTTGGCCACGGCGCTGTTCTCCATCGCTTCAATTCTCTCGCGCCCGTTTGCCGGCCGGATGGTGGACACCACGGGGCGTCGCACCGTCCTCACTCTCGGGCTCATTGGCATGGCACTCATGCCAATGGGTTACTTCTTTGCCGCCGGCATCGCGAGTGCCATCGTCTTCCGCACGGCCCACGGCCTGTTCCACGCCGCCTCGTCCAACGCCTCCGCCAGTTGGGTGGCCGACATCGTTCCGCACAAGCGCATGGGCGAAGGCATCGGCATGTACGGCCTTTCCATGGCCATATCCACGGCGGTAGCGCCCGCGGCGGGGTTGGCACTGATGCACGCTTTCGGCTTCCGCTCCCTCTTCGGCTTAGCCACGCTGATGGCTATTGTGGCGCTCATTATCGGCCTGTCGATCGGCAAACGCGACTACACCCTCGATCGCGGCCCATTGCGCTGGCGCCAACTGTTCGAACGCCGCTCGCTCCCTGCCGCCGTTACCCAATTCTTCTACATGATGAGCTACGGCGTGATTGAGGTATACGTGGCCATCTACGCCGAATCCTGCGGCCTCCCCGGCGCGGGTATCTACTTCATTTTCATAGCAATAGCCACCATCATCACCCGTCTTGTGATGGGCCGACGCATCGACCGCTGTTCCGAATCGCTGATGGTCTACGGCGGCAACCTCACCATCATTGCCGGCATCCTGCTGCTGGTATTCATCCACACCACCGCGGCCTACCTGCTGTCGGCCATCCTCTTAGGCTACAGCTTCGGCACACTCCAACCCGCCCTTCAAACCATGGCCATGCGACCGGTGCCCTCCGAACGGCGCGGCGCTGCCGGCAGCACATTCTTCGTGGCCTTCGACTTGGGCATCGCCCTTGGCGGCTACCTGGCCGGCCTGTTGGTGAAATACTTCAGCTACGACACCATGTTCCTGTGGATGCTCGTGCCCTGCGTGGCCTCAGCTGCAAGCTACCGCCTCACCGCCCGCCGCGGAGGCGAAAAAGGCGAATAGGCCTATTAGAGGCTGTATCAAAAGGGTCCCTACTTTGTTTCGGCTCTGAGCTTTAGCGAAGTGTAGCCTTCGGCTGGTTATTGTGGGGGCAGTGGGTGGTTAGGGGGCAGTTGGCACAGCTGTTGGCGGAGGGGGAGCTGTCGCAGCTGCTGCGGCGGGGGCGGCCGGTGCGGCGCCACAGCCACACGGCGGCTGCGGCGATGGCTATTACAGCGAGGATTTGCCACCAATCGGTCATTTTTTCTTGATTTTGGCGGCTAATTGGGCCGGGGTTAGTGTGGCGGGGTATTGGTCGAAGGGCAGGCGCATGGCGCAGCCTTCGGCGTAGCGGGAGCAGCCGTAGGCGGTGCGACCTTTGAGGATGTGGCCTTGGCCGCACACCGGGCATTTGATTTCGTCCAATGACTTGATGGCGGGGCGGCGGGTGCGCTTGGGTGCATCGGCGGAGGAGTCGGGGGCTTTGCCTTTGGGCTTGCGTGCGGCGGTGGGCTCTACGGAGGTGTCGATGCGGCGGGTGGAGTTGTCGCGCAACACTTCGAGCACGATTTGGTTCATCATCTCTTTGAGCTCGTCGAGGAAGACGGTGGGCTGGTATTCGCCGGCGGCGATTTGGCGCAGTTTGCGTTCCCAAATGCCTGTGAGAGAGGCGGATTTGAGCAGCTCGTTTTGGATGGTGGCGATGAGGTCGATGCCGGCTTTGGTGGCGGTGATTGACTTGCCGGAACGGGCTATGTAGTGGCGGCGGAAGAGGGTCTCGATGATGGCAGCGCGGGTGGATGGGCGGCCGATGCCGTTCTCTTTGAGCGCTTCGCGCAGGGCTTCGTCCTCCACCATCTTGCCGGCGGTTTCCATGGCGCGCAGCAGGGTGCCTTCGGTGTAGAGTTTGGGCGGGGTGGAGGTTTTTTTGACGATTTTGGGCTCGTGGGGGCCGGATTCGCCCACGGTGAACTCGGGCAGGATGCGGTCGTCGGATTTGTCGTTGGCTGCGTCTTGCTTTTTGAGGATTGTGCGCCAGCCGGGGGCGGTGATTACCTTGCCGGTGGCTTTGAATTCGGTTTTGCCGGCGCGTGCCAGCACGGTGGTTTGGCTGAATCGGCAGTCGGGGTAGAATGCGGCGATGAATCGCAGGGCGATTAGGTGGTAGAGCTGACGCTCGTTGCCCACAAGGCGTTCGGGCGATTCGCCGGTGGGGATAATAGCGTGGTGGTCAGTGACTTTGGAGTTGTCGAACACCTTTTTGCTCTTGGGAATCTTGGCGGCGAGGACGGGCGCGGTTTGGGGCGCGTAGGGCGTCATTCGGCGCAGAATGTCGGGGATTTTGGGGTAGATGTCGTCGGGGAGGTAGGTGGTGTCCACGCGGGGATAGGTGGTGACCTTCTTCTCGTAGAGCGATTGGATGAGGCGCAGGGTTTCGTCGGCACTCCAGCCCCATAACTTGTTGGTTTCCACCTGCAAAGATGTGAGGTCGAACAGGCGCGGGGGCGCTTCGGTGCCGTTCTTTTTGGTCACGTCGACGATTTCCAACGGCAGCGGGCGCACGGCCTCGGCGGCGGCGTTGGCGTCGTCCTCCTTGTCGAATTTGCGGGCGGAAGCGAAGTCCACCTCGCGGTACATGGTGTGGAGCTCCCAGGTGTCGACCGGCACGAAGTTTTCGATTTCGAAATGGCGGCGGACGATCATGGCGAGGGTGGGGGTTTGCACTCGGCCCACCGACAGCACGTGGCCCGGCTGGGAGTATTTGAGCGAGTAGAGGCGTGTGCCGTTGATGCCGAGAATCCAGTCGCCGATGGCGCGAGCCAGGCCGGCGTGGTAGAGGTTATTGTACTGTTCCTGAGGCTTTAAGGAGGCGAAACCTTCGCGGATGGCGTCTTCGGTAAGGGATGAAATCCAAAGGCGCATCACCGGGCATTTGACCTCGGCCAACTGCATCACCCATCGCTGGATGAGTTCGCCCTCTTGGCCGGCATCGCCGCAGTTAATAATCATTTCGGCCTTGGAAAAAAGCTCGGAGATGATTTTGAACTGCTTGCGCACGCCGTCGTCGTCCATGAGCTTGATGCCGAATCGGGCCGGAATCATGGGCAGCTGCCCCAGAGACCATTGCTTCCAGCGGTCGAGGTAGTCGTGTGGCTCCTTGAGGGTGCACAAGTGGCCGAAGGTCCAGGTGACACAGTACTCCGGACCCTCATAGAAGCCATCGCGACGGCGGTCGGCGCCGAGCACCTTGGCCAAGTCGGCGGCTACCGACGGTTTTTCAGCTATACAGACCTTCACTCCTGATTATCAGCGGGTTTGACGGCGGTTTTGGCCTCTTGCCAGAGCGCTTCCATCTGCTCGAGGGTGAGTTCGCGCACGTGTTTGCCCTGCTCGGCGGCCTTGGCTTCGATGTAGTTGAAGCGGGCGATAAACTTTTGGTTGGTACGTTCGAGAGCGTTCTCGGGGTTGACCTTGTAGAGGCGGGCGGCGTTGATTACGCTGAAGAGTAAGTCGCCGAATTCAGCCTCAATATCAGCCGGATGGCCGGCTTGTATGGCTTGGGATACTTCGGCCATTTCCTCTTGGACCTTGGCCCATACGTCCTCGGGCTTTTCCCAGTCGAAGCCCACGTTGGCGGCCTTTTCCTGCACGCGGAAGGCCTTCACCAGCGAGGGCAGGGCGTCGGGCACGCCGGCCAACACGGTGCGGTTGCCGCCGCGTTCGCGCAGCTTGATGTCCTCCCAATTTTGCTCCACTTGGTGGGCGTTGTCCACGTGCACCTCGCCGAAGACGTGCGGGTGGCGGAAGATGAGCTTTTGGTTGAGGGCATCGCACACGTCGGCGATGTCGAAGCGGCCTTGCTCGTCGGCTATTTTGGAGTAGAAGAGTACGTGCAACAGCACGTCGCCCAATTCTTTGCGGATTTCGGGGGCGTCGTCGCGTAGCAACGCTTGCGCCAGCTCGTAAACCTCTTCGATGGTGTTGGGGCGCAGCGATTCGTTAGTTTGTTTGGCATCCCAGGGGCATTTTACCCGCAGGATTTCGAGGGTGTCGAGGATTCGGCCGAGCGCTTCGAGGCGCTCTTGGCGAGAGTGGATCATTTGCAGTTTGAGTTTAGAAATAGTACCGAATATATGTGTGCCAAATCAGGTTTACAGCCCCGCGACGGGGCTGTAAACACTTGATTCAGTGGTGATTATTTGTTGTGAAACTTAGCCGAGGAGGCGTTGAGCCAATCTACGAATGCGTTGACGTCTTCATTGTAAACGCGGGCGCCGGCCAGCGGACTGCCTTCGGAGTCGAGGGTGACGTAGTAGGGCTGCGAGTTGGTGCCGAATTTGTGGCGTTGGAGATAGCTCCAGCGCTCGCCGGTGGTGGTGATTTCGGTGGTGCCGCCGTATTCCTCCACGGTGTAAGGCTTGGCCAACTCTTGGCGCTCGTCCACGATGAGTTTGATGAGCACAAAGTCATTCTCCACGATGCTCTTAACTTGCTCAGTATCAAACACTGCGGCCTCCATCTTGCGGCAGTTGACGCAGCCATGGCCGGTGAAGTCGAGCAGCACGGGCAGATTGTTCTTCTTGGCGTAAGCCATACCTTCTTCATAGTCGTCGAACTCGCGGATTTCGCCGCCATAGAGGTTGAAATCCTGGGTGTTGAGTGGCGGAGCGAAGGCGCTGATGCTCTTGAGCGGGGCGCCCCAGAGGCCGGGGATGAGGTACATGGCGAATGCCAGCGAAATCAGCGCCATGAAGAAGCGCGGAATCGACACATGTTCTACCGGCGAATCGTGGCTAAAGCGCAGTTTGCCAAGCAGATACATGCCCAGCAGCACGAAGAGCACAATCCACAGCGACAGGAACACTTCGCGGTCGAGGATGTGCCAGCCGTAGGCCAAGTCGGCCACCGACAGGAACTTCAGCGCCAAAATCAGTTCGATGAAACCGAGCACCACTTTCACGGTGTTCAGCCACGAGCCCGAGCGCGGCATTTCTTTGAGCAGCGAGGGGAAGAAGGCAAACAGGCCGAAGGGCAGCGCCAATCCGAGGGCGAAGCCGCCCATGCCGAGGGCCGGGCCGAGGATGTTGCCTTGCGAAGCGGCCTCCACCAGCAGCGTGCCGATGATGGGGCCGGTGCAGGAGAACGACACCAGCACCAGGGTGAAGGCCATGAAGAATATGGAGATGAAGCCGGTGGTGGATTCGGCTTTGGAGTCGATGGCGTTGCTCCACTTTGAGGGGAGCTCGATGTTGAACGCGCCGAAGAACGACACGGCAAACACCACCAACAGCAGGAAGAAGATGACGTTGAATATGGCGCTGGTAGCCAGCTCGTTAAGCGTGCCGGCGCCGAAAATCATGGTGATGGCGATGCCCAGCACCAAGTAGATAATGATGATGGACAGGGCGTAAGTGATGGCGTCGGCGATCGAGCGGCTGCGGCTCTTGCCTTTCTTGAGGAAGAAGCTCACGGTCATCGG
Source organism: uncultured Bacteroidales bacterium (assembly GCA_946011725.1). Lineage (GTDB taxonomy): Bacteria > Bacteroidota > Bacteroidia > Bacteroidales > Muribaculaceae > CAG-873. Next base: position 26,482 of record CAMGBT010000007.1, read on the forward strand.
AATCATGGGCCATACGCAGGGGGTAAGCAGAGCCACCAAGCCGCCCAAGAAGCCCAAACCGAGAATCACCCACCAAGGCGAATCGGCTTCCGGCTGGTTGGCATCGGCGGCCGCTTCCATGTTGACCGGCGCCCAGATGTCGCTCTCAACAGTCTGAGGTTCAGGAGTTTCCACTTTGGGTGCTTCCTCTTCGACTACTTCCTCCTCGGCCTGAGCCACGGCCTTCGGGTCGCCGAAGGTGATTTCGAATTTTTCAGTGGCGGGCGGGGTGCAAGCGTCGTCCAAGCAAGCCATGTAGCGAATCTTGCCGGTGATTACCGCGCCCAAATTTTTGCCGGTGAGGTGGAATTTGCGGGTGAACACCACTTTGCCTTCGAAGGTGGGGATGTTCATTTCCATGCCTTCGTCGTAGTGGACGGTGGCGGCGGGAGTGGCCACGATTTCGCCGTCGAAGGCGATGTTACAGCCCTCATCCACAGTGATTTCCGTGGGCGGAGGGGGCACGGCGTCGCCCTCGGCGGGAATCGACAAACCGTAGATATGCCAGCCGGGATTGATCTCGGCGGTCCATTTCAATATGCCCGAAGTGGCGGATATGGTTTGCACTTCGGTGGTCCATTTCACATTCACGGGGCGCTGACCCAAGGCGGTCGCTGCACTCAGCAACATGGCCACCACAAGCGCCACAAGGGTATGGATGCGATGATTCATACTTATTTAAATATATAGGTGAGGGTTTCGGTTTTCGGGGGCAAGCAGTTTTGGTTGTTGCATCCCATAAAGTTGACGGTGGCCACGACTTTGGCGCCGTTGCGATCGGTGATTTTGAACTTCTGGGTGAATTCCACGTTGGCATCCCACCAGTTGAGGTCCATATCAAACATTTCGTCGTGGACGGTCAGCGGTTTGCGCGAGGGAGTGAGATTCCCAACCGTCTGAATACCAACGCTTTTGGAGAAGTCGAATTTGGTGGGTTTTGGCCCGTTGGCGGGCAACTGAGTACCATACAGGTGCCAGCCCTGCTGCACCACGGCGCGCAGAGTGATTACCCCCTCGGTGTCCGAGGTCATCTTCACTGACATACGCCAGCGGATGGCATTAGAGCCTTGAGCAGCGGTGGCCACCACTGCCAGCAAGGTAATAAGGCAAAATAGTGTAAAACGTTTCATACTTAGGTAATTTTTCGCAAAGTTACAAAGAATCCTCAACAAAAACAAAAAAAATCGCAATCGGCGCGCCAATTTATGCAAAAATGGCCATGGCTGACCGGCCGAGCAGGAGCTCGGAGTTTGTCCAAAAAGGCTCCGCTTGGGGGGTTACTTGCGCAGCAGGCGGCGCAGGCGGCCGGGTAGGGGTAGGGGCTCGAAGCGGAGAATGGCCACCACGAAGGCTGCCAGCAGGAGGGTGCGCAGGGTCAGGCGCAAGGCCAATGGCAAGGCTTGCAGGCCGTAGAAGCCGCCGTAGTAGAGCACTGCGCCGAAGGCGAAGTAAGCCATGATGCGGCCCACTTGGTAGTCGATGGCCATGTGGCGGCGGCCGATGAAGTAGGAGGCGAGCATCATCGAGCCGTAGGAGCAGAACGCGGCCCACGCGCAGCCCGTGTAGCCCACGCGCGGCACCAATATAATGTTGAGTGTCAGCGTGATAACTAAACCGAAGATGGAGAAATACGCGCCCCACATGGTCTTGTCGGTGAGCTTATACCACAGCGACAGGTTGAAGAAGATGCCGAAGAACACCTCCGCCGCCATCACCACCGGCACCACTTTCAGTCCCTCGAAATAGCTCGGCGCAATGAAGTATTTGAGGATGTCGATATAGTACATCACCGCTAAGAAGATGAAGGTGCTGAACAGGCAGAAGTATTTCATGGCGTCGCGGTAAGCCGCCGTGCGGTCCTCGCCTTCGGCTTTCGAACGCTGGAAGATAAACGGCTCATATGCAAAGCGAAAGGCCTGAATGAACATCAGCATCACGATGCCAATCTTGTAGTTGGCGCCGTAGATGCCGAGGCCGCGCATGGCTTCCGCGGGGTCGCTGACCAAGTAGGGGTAGATGACCTTGTCGATGGTTTGGTTCATGATGCCGGCGATGCCAAGGATGAGAAGCGGCGCGGAATATTTCAGCATTTCGCGCAGCAGTTGGGGGTTGAACCGATACTTGACGCCGGTCAATTCGCGCCACATCAGCAGCAAATTCACCATCGACGCAATCAAATTCGACAGGAAAATGTATCCGATGCCGAAGTCGGGTCGGTAGATCCAACTCATTGCGGAGCCCATCAGCGGACAGAGCACCAAGAAGAAGAGGTTGAGGCCGATGTTGAGCCCGATGTTGACCAACTTCAGCGCGGCAAAGCGCATCGGGCGGCGTTGCTGGCGCAGGTAGCTGAAGGGGATTGCGGTGAAGGCATCAATGGCCACGCACGCTGCCATCATCATTACAAACGACTGATGGTCAACGCATTGCATCGCGTTGGAAATCGGCTGCAGCAGGATGGCCACGGCCGCGATGAACGCCACCGAGGTGGTGGCCAAGGATATGAGCGAGGTGGTGTAGACCAACGATGGGTCGGTCCAGCGCTCGTGGTTCGAGAAGCGGAAGAAGCCGGTTTCCATGCCGTAGGTGAGGATGATATACAGCAGAGCCACAATAGAATAGATGAACGTGACCACGCCGTATTGGTCTTCGGCGAACAAGTTGGTATATAGTGGTACCAGGCACCAATTGAGGAAGCGTCCCACAATCGAACTGATGCCATAAATCGCAGTATCTTTAGCTAATGATTTGATTCCGGCCATAACGGTTTTCCTTTCAGGCTGCAAAGTTACGAAATTCCGCTCACCTCACCAAAAGTAAGAGGCAAAACGAAGACTGAACAACGAAATTTTTAAAAAATTTGCGTTGATTCGAGCTTCGTGTCAGTCGTCTTGTTCATAATAATATGAATAGTCAATACCCTTCATAAACATCTCGCGATCGTGGATATCTTCGGTCAATGCTCCGGCAATCAGCTGCTTAAGCCTCTTGGGATTCACCGGACTAAGGCGCATTGCGTTCATATAGTCAGTTTTATTGATTTTGCTCCAATCAACGCACTTTTTCAGCGAGCGTTTCAGCATCATATCAAGCCAAATACGTGTGCTACGCCCATTGCCCTCCATAAAAGGGTGAGCAATATTCATTTCAACGTATTTATCTACAATTTCTTCCAGGGTTGATTCCGGCATCTTCTCAATTTGAGCGAGCGTTTGGCCGAGGAACTGCGCCACAGCAAATTGGAAGCCGCCTTTGGAAATATTCTTCTGCCGAATTTGGCCGGCAAAAGGATAAAGGCCGCCGAAAATGAAAGCGTGGATTTGTTGCAGGCCGCGAGTAGTGCCCACTTCAATAACTTGAAGCAGCGAACTGTCCCAAAGCTGATAAGCCTTATCACGGCTTTTGCTATCTATCTGATTTTCACCGGAAATCAGCCAGTGGGCAAATGTTGAGGCTCTTTTACTTGGTACCGCATCCACCAGCCGGAGCAATTCTTCTTGCGGCAGACAGTCGGTGAGGTAACGTTTCCCGTCGGCTGCGAGCAGTTTCAGTTGGTTACAATTTGTAACCAACTCATTGCCCGCAATAGCCATGCGATGCTTCAGCACCTTCCAGTAATTGCGAGGGTTTTTGCTGTCAGTAAGCACAGCGATAACATCCACCACCGAAAACAGCCATCGGTTGGAGACATCATCCCAAACCGCGCGCACTTCGCGGTCATTGAAGAAGCGTATTGAGATCTTATGTTGGTTTTCAGCCGGCATAAACAGAGAAAGTAATTACTGCAAAGTTACATCAACGAAATTTTTACTTGCGGAGGAGGGCGTTGGCGCGAGATTCCAGGAGAGCGGCGCGGTCGGGGTCGGTGGGTTGCAGATAGTAGGCGAGGTAGAGTAGGGCGTCGACGTTGTCGGGGTCCACCTGCAGGATGTGCTGCCAGGTGTTGGCGGCGGCGGAGAAGTCGCCGCAGAGCAGGTAGCCTTGGGCGAGGGTGGCGAGGTAGTCGACCGAATCGGGGATGGGGGCGAGCATCACTTGGGCGTAGTGTACCATCATGGGGCCGTCGCGGCGGAAGGTGTAGTGGCGGAGCAACTGGCTGTCGATGGCGCGTTGCATCCACGTGAACTGGCGCTGCATCCGCTGCAGGTAAGGGCCAAAGGCGTCGGAATCAGCCGCTTGGAAGAATTCTCCGCGGACGTTTTCCAACAGCGAGGTCAGGCCGATTCCGTGGGCCATGGCGTCTTCGAGCAGGGAGATGGAGGTGATGGTGTCGCCTGACAGGTCGTAGGCCACGATGGCGCGCGAATAGAGCTGGAGCGAGTCGGGGCGGTCGGCGATGAGCAGGGAGTAGAGGGTGGCCGCGCGACTCCATTCGCCGTAGGCAAACTCGCGGTCGGCGCGGATGGCGCGGCGCTCGAATTGCGTGGGCTCGGCGGCGGCCATTAGCGCAGTCAAAAGGGTGAATATCAGCAGTATACGGCGCATATTAGTAGGTGAACGAGCTGCCGCCGAGGAATTCGCGCATCAGCGAGGTGGAGGGCACCGAATCCAGGGCGATGGGCTTGAAGTAGTTGATGAATCGCAGCAGGCGTTGGGCTTCGCAGTACTCAATGGTGTCGCGCGGCACTTGCTTGAGCAGCGGTTCGGCAAACTGCCCCAACACGGCCAACTCGTAGAGTAGCGACGAGTTGAACATGGCGTCGGCGTTCTCTTGGTAGGGGAAGATCCACTTCTCTTCGCCGCGGCGCACATCGGGCCAGCGACGGATGGTGTTGAGTGCATCGGTGCCGCGGAAGGAGTTGTCGCGGATGATGCGGCGGAGCAGGCGATTGTCGGTGGTGGGTATCCAGTTGTGGCCGTCGATGTTGATGGTGGTCAGGGCCGACACGTACAGACGGAACTTCAGCTCGTCGGGAATCTGGGCGGTGAGCTCGGGATTGAGGCCGTGGATGCCTTCAATCAGCAGGATGGAGCCGGGGGTGAGGAGGATGGTGTTGCCGCGGTATTCGCGTTGGCCGGTCTGGAAGTTGTAGGTGGGCAGGGCCACTTCTTTGCCGGCGAGGATGTCGGCCAAGTCGCGGTTAAACTGCTCGAGGTCAAGGGCATAGAGCGATTCGTAGTCGTAGTCGCCCTTCTCGTCGCGCGGAGTGTGCACGCGGTCCACGAAGTAGTCGTCGAGCGAGATCATTTGCGGGCGCAGCAGGTTGGTCATCAGCTGGATGGCCAAGCGCTTGGTTGTGGTGGTCTTGCCCGAGGACGAAGGGCCGGAAATCAGCACCACGCGCGCCCCGCCTTGCTCGTAGCGGCGGGTGATTTCATCGGCGATGCGGGTGAGCGCCTTCTCGTGGAGCGCTTCCGACACGTTCACCAAGTCGGCCGCGTGGCCTTGTTCGATGGCGCGATTGAGCACGTTCACCGAATCCACCCCGATGATTTTGTTGAAGGCAATGTAGTCGGTGAAGGCCTTGTACATCTTCTCTTGGGGCACGAATGCGGCCGGTTGCGCCGGGTTCTTGGCGTCGAAAGCCATCATCAGCAGGCCGTCCTTGTAGGGGAGCAACTGCCACACGTTCACCATGGCTGTCGACGGCGCCAGCACGCTGTAGAAATTGTCGGCGATGCCGTCGAGGCTGTAGTACTTGGTGTACATCTCGCGGGCGGATTCCAGCAGTTCCACCTTGTCGGTAAGCCCTTGGCGTTTAAACACTTCGATGGCCTCGGCGGTGGGCACTTCGTGTAATACGAACGGCAGGTCGCGCTCCACCAAAAAACGCATTTCCGCGGCGATGGCTTGCACCAACTCCGGCGTGCAGTCCACCACCTTGCCCAGCCGGCAGAAGTATCCGCCCGAGAGCGAGTGTTCGATGGTGAGCACCGCCTGCGGGCACACGCGGCTGATGGCGCAGTAGAGCATCATGCACAGCGAGCGCACGTAAGCGCGTTGGCCCGCGGCCTCGGTCTTGGCGATGAAGCGCACCGTGCGCGGGCGGTAGATGCGAAACGACATGTGTTCGTGGCGATTGTTCACCAACGCCGAGATGGGCTCGAAGTCGAGGTTGAGGCGCTTGGCCAGTTCGAGCAGCGACAGCCCCGGCTCAACGGCTATGTTGGAGCCTGTGTTGAGGCAAAAAACGTTCAAAGTATTATCCATTGTAGAGAAGATTAATCAGAGATGGCAAAGTTAGCAAAAATCTCCAAATAAAGAACGCCCCGAGCACAAAAAAGTTTGCGAAAAACAAAAAAGCAAAAAAAAGTGGGGTGGGTGATAGAAAACGGCGGGGGTGAGGCTCTTTATTGCAAACGAAGGGATTATAGTTTTCATAGAATCATGACTTAGGTCAGATTCGCTCCTTCTCCCATTCATCCAATCTCGAGGAATCTGACCGGGGCCGGCCTTGCGCCGGCCCTTTCCCCATTCGTTTCTATTCGGCGGGCGAGGTGCTGCCGCGTGCGGATGGGGGCTAAGGGCAAAAATTGAAAAAATTTCGGGGGTGGATGTTAAAAAATTATGTAGAAATTGTGAATTTTTAATTAAATATTCGTAACTTTGCGCGGCGAACCCATCGAAGGGTGCAGCCCACAAATTTAATATATGGACTACAGCATTTCACAGTTCTTAGGCCTGCTCGGTGCCGTCGGCCTGTTCCTCTACGGCATGAAAGTAATGAGCGAAGGCCTCCAGAAAGCCGCGGGCGACCGCCTGCGCAACATTCTTCAGGCAATGACTCGCAACCGCTTCGCGGGCCTGCTCACCGGCTGCGCCATCACAGCCCTCATCCAAAGTTCGTCAGCTTCCACTGTCATGGTGGTTAGCTTTGTTAACGCCGGTTTGATGTCGCTTGCTCAATCCATGGCCGTGATTTTCGGCGCCAACGTCGGCACCACCTTCACCGCCTGGATTATAGCCATCTTTGGCTTCAAGGTGGATATGTCGTTGGTAATCATGCCGTTAATAGGCTTGGCTGTGGTGTTGCTATTCTCCAACAAGAACCGCAGCAAGAGCATCGGCGAGTTCCTCATCGGCTTCGCGTTGCTATTTATGGGCCTGAGTACCATTAACTTGTACGTGCCGGATTTGAGCAAAGACCCGGAAATGTTCGCCGCCCTGCAAGACTATGCCAACATGGGCTACGCCTCGGTGCTGCTCTTCGCCTTGGTGGGCATGATAGTCACCGCCATCATCCAATCCTCGGCGGCCACATTCGCTATCGTGCTGATTATGTGCACCAAAGGGTGGATTACCTTCGACTTGGCCTGCGCCTTGGTGCTGGGCTCGAATATCGGCACCACCATCACCCCGTTGCTGGCCTCAATGAGCGGTAACGTGGCCGCCAAGCGCACCGCCATGGGCCACTTGCTCTTCAACACCTTGGGCACCATTTGGTGCGTGATAGTGTTCACACCCTTCGCAAGCATGAACTCATGGATAACCGAAGCTATCGGCGCCGGTAACCCCAACGCGCTGTTTGAATACGTTTCCGCCGGCAATTCCGACCTTGCCGCCATCGGCAAGATGCAGCTCAGCGTGTCGGTGGGTCTGTCGGTGTTCCACACCACCTTCAACATTGTGAACGTGTGCATAATGATTTGGCTCACAGGCTTATACGTCAAGATCGTGGAATGGATGGTGCCCGCGCGCAAAACTACCGACGAGTTCTCGCTCAAATTCATATCCAGCGGTCTGCTGTCGTCGGCCGAACTCAACATCGCCATGGCCGAGAAAGAAGTGGTGGTATTCGCCGAACGTGTCCGCCGCATGATTGACATGAGCGCCACCCTCATCCACACCAAGGAAAAGAGCGAAGAGTATACCAAACTTTATTCGCGCCTCGAAAAGTACGAAGACATCTCTGACCGCATGGAAATCGAGATTGCCAAGTACCTCAACAAGTGCGCCGAAGGTCGCCTTTCGAACGAATCCAAGCTCCGCATCACGGCCCTGCTGGCCATCGTCAGCGAGATTGAATCCATCGCCGACTGCTGCATGGGCGTGGGCAAAATCCTCAACCGCAAAATTGAAAGCGGTGTGGAATTTACTGAGGAAATCTACGCCAACATCGACACTATGCATAAGTATGTGGCCGAAGCTATGGATTTGATGCTCAAAGAGTTGCGTGACCTTGAAATGGAGACCGTCCACGACCGCCCGTTGATTGATTCCTACAACAAGGAGCGCGAAATCAACAACATGCGCAACGCCTACCGCAGCGCCAACATTGCCAACATCAACGGCGGCAAGTACCAGTACCAAGCTGGCATCTACTACATGGACATCGTCAGCGACTTCGAACGCACCGGCGACTACATCATCAACGTTGTGGACACCATCAAAGACACCTTCCGCACCCGCAACTAACCCCGCCTCGCCTTCTGCGTTTAAACGAAGCTACGAAGAACGAAGCTACGAAGAATTTTTAAACGAAGAACGAAGTAACGAACCTACTTATTCGTTAATTCGTTCTTCGTTATTTCGTTAAACCGCGCCAACGGCCGCCACCTCGCCAACCGCGGGCGCGCGCAGGCTTTTTTGCACATGCTTCGAGCTCTTGCTCGAGAAAAATTGGCGCAAACGGCGGCCGCGCTTTCTTATTTGGCAAAAAATTCGTACCTTTGCAGTATTATTTAGAAGTTATGCCAAGATTTATACATTATTATATATGGGTTTGCATGGCATTGGCCGTGGCGGCTTGCTCCGAGGAGGCGCAGCCAACGGCAGCCGTAGACAATTCCGCGCAAATCGCAGAGTTGCTCGCCGATGCGCCTGCAAATCAGTGGGATACCCACTTGGACACCGTCATCGATGACGGTTGCCAACGCCTCGTCATCCGCAACGTCTTCCCCCTGCGCTCCACCTTCAACGACTCCAACGCCGTTCAGCTTGCTGCCGCCAAACAGTTGGGAATCAACCCGATACAAGACGACGCCGACATCCTGCGCGTCAACCGGCCGTTGGTGCGCGTGCGCTCATGCCGCGAATACTACCTCGACGACCTCACCCACTCGTTCCCCTTCTTGGTGCCCGAGGCGGCCCAATTGCTGAGCGACATCGGTCGCGCCTTCAACGACTCCTTAGCCGCCCGCGGCGGCGGCCACTACCGCATCAAAGTCACCTCGCTGCTGCGCACGCCCGCCACCGTCAAGAAGCTCAAAAAAGTGAACAAAAACGCCACCGAAGAATCCACTCACTCCTTCGGCACCACCTTCGATATCAGCTACGGCAAATTCGTAATCGACTCATTAGCAGAGCCTTACCGCACCTTCGAAGACCTCAAAAACCTTCTGGGCGAAATCCTCTACGACATGCGCGCCCAAGGCCGCTGCTACGTTAAGTTCGAGTTCCGCCAAAGCTGCTTCCACATCACCGCCCGCCCCTGCGAGGCGAACAAACCGCGGCTTAGTACGTTATAATTGAAAGTTATGGCAAAGAACAAACACATACCATGGTGGCAACGCCTGCTCCTGATCACCGCGTGGACCGTGATGGCCGCGGTGCTGGCCGTGGCGGCACTGCTGATGTGCGTCACCCGCTTACTGCAGCCCGAGCAGCTCACGCCCGTGGCGCAACGTCTTGCCAATCAATACCTTGACGCCGACGTAACCATCGGTCGCGTGGCCCTCAGTTCCGGCGGCAACCACTTCCTCTGCCTCGACGTCGACAGTCTCACCATCATCTCGCGGCCCATGCTCCGGCTCGATGCCGCGCGTCGCGACACCCTGCCCGATTATACCGATACTCTGCTGACTGTCAGTCACTTCGACGGCGGCATCTCCTTGACCGACCTGGTCATGGGCAACATCACCCTGAGCGACATCGCCATCGACGACCTCCGCGCCAACGTCTACCAAGCCTCCGACGTGGCCAACTTCGACATCTACCGCTCCGAGCCGTCGCCCGAGCCCGAAGAGCCATCCTCCGGCCTGCCGCAAATCGCCATCAGCCACTTTTCCTTGCGCACCCCGGCCGTCATCCGCTACCTCGACGACAGCGGTAACGCGTTGACTGTCAACCTCAACCGCACCTCGCTCTCCGGCACCGACGCCCCGGCCTATACCCTCAATTTCGACGGCCTCACCGCCGTGGAAATCCCCCAACTGCTGCGATTGCAGCAATCAACCTTGGCGCTCGACGCCTCCGTGGAATGGGACCTCAACGATCCGCTCAAAGTGCGCCTCAACCCATCGACCTTCGTGCTCGACTCCATCCGCGCTGAAGCCGAAGCCACCGTGGACTTCGCTAACGACCTGATTCTCAGTGACTACGCACTGAAAATCGAACCCGTCGCCGTGCAATACCTCGTGGACTTCCTCCCGCAGGACATGCGCCACAACTTCGGCCTCGACAGCCGCAATTTTGCCACCGGCGTCCGCGCCGGCTTGGTCGTTAAGTCGCTGAGCGCCTACAACTTATCGCGCGACTTCGTGCCCCACGCGCAAGTCGACCTCCACCTCGCCCCCGGCGCCCTCCGCTACGGACCCGTGCGCCTCAACCGCGTCGGCGGCGACATCGCTGTCACCCTGCGCGGCGACACCCTCGACCTCACAAGCGTCAGCGTCAGCGACTTCCTCCTCAAAGGTCCCGCTACCGACCTCACTATCAACGTGGTAGCTGACCACCTCCTCTCCGACCCGCACTTCAAAGGCTCCGTAAGCGGCCATACCGCCCTCCACCGCCTGCCCCGCGCGCTCACCGACCTCAGCGGCGGCACCGTGGCCGGCCATCTCGCCGCCGCCTTCGATTTCAGCGGCACACAGTCGATGCTCGCGCCCAACCGCTTCCACCTGCTCAAAGTAGACGGCGACATCGACCTCACCGACTTCTCCTACGTGGCCCTCGACTCCTCCCAAACGCTCTACGCCGACGTGGCTTGCCTCAAATTCGGCACCCACAACCGCATCAACAACGCTAACGTGCTGAAAATGAGCCTCGCAGCCGACTCCATCCGCTACGAAGCCGACAGCATCACCGCCACCGTCACCGACCTCGCCCTCGGTCTGGGCGCCGCCAACAACGGCATCCCGCGCGACACCGCCGAGTTCGTGCCCATGGGCGGCCGCATCTCCATGGCTCGCCTGCGGCTCAACCTCCCCGGCGACTCCATCCGCCTCAACTCGCGCCAACTCGCCGGCATGGTGACCCTGCGCCGCGCCAACGGCAACCGCGTGTTGCCGCAGCTCGACTTCAACCTCGAAGCGGAGCGCTTCAACGCGTCAACCCCCACCGCCCGCCTGCGCCTGCGCCAAGTCAACCTCACCCTGTGCGCACGCAAGAATCCGCCCCGGCAGCCGTCGCAAAAGCTTCAAGCCATTGCCGACAGCATCGCCGCCGCCAACCCCGCCCTCGAGCCGGATTCCGTTATGGCGCTCGCCCGCGCCGTGCGCCGGCAGCAACGCGGCACGCGTGCCGCGGCTCAAACTACCGCCGACGAGGTAATCGACTGGGGCACAGACGATAACACGCGCCGATTCCTGCGCAACTGGACCATCACCGGCGGCATCTCCGCCCAACGTGCATCCGTCTCCACCCCCGCGTTCCCCATCAAGAGCCGCCTGCGCGAGTTCAACCTCACCTTTAACAACGACTCCGTGGTGCTCCACAACGTCCGCTACACCGCCGGTTCGTCCGACTTCACCATCAACGGCGAAGTCAGCAACATCCGCCGCAGCCTCACCTCCCGCAGCGGCCGACAGGTGCTCAAGGTGCGCTTCGACGTGCAGAGCGACACCATCGACGTCAACCAAATCGCCGATGCCATCTTCCGCGGATGCGCCGCCACCGCCGCTTCAATCGACCCCGATGACGACGATGCCGACTTCGAAGTCACCGAGGACACCGACTCCATCGCCCCGCTGCTCATCCCCACCAACATCGACCTGCGCCTGAACCTGCGCGCCGACAATATCCGCTACGCCGACATGCTCTTCCACGACTTCTCCGGCGAGGTCCTTGCCGCCCGTGGTGCGCTGCACCTCAACGACTTAGCAGCCCGCTCCGCCGATGGCGACATCTCCCTCTCGGCCCTGTATTCCGCACCCCGCCGGCAAGATATGCAGTTCGGCTTCGGCCTGATGGTGGACCGCTTCCGCATCGACCGCTTCCTGCGCTTGGTGCCCGCGCTCGACTCCATCATGCCCATGATGAGCAGCATCAGCGGCGTTATCAACTCCGAAATCGCCGCCACCTGCTCGGTGGATTCGGCCATGAACTTGGAGCTGCCGTCGTTGGCCGCGGCCGTGCGCATCGGTGGCGACTCCCTGTGCCTCATCGACAGCGAGACCTACCGCACCATCGGTAAGTGGCTGATGTTCAAGGACAAAACTCGCAACGTCATCGACCACATGGACGTGCTGCTCACCGTGGCCGACAACCGCATGCAGCTCTACCCCTTCATTTTCGACATCGACCGCTATCGCCTTGGCGTTCAAGGATATAACGACTTAGCGTTCAACTTCGACTACCACATTGCCGTGCTCAAATCGCCCCTGCCGTTCAAATTCGGCATCAACCTGCGCGGCAACCCCGACGACTACTCAATCCGCCTGGGCAAAGCCCGCCTCAAGGAGGGTCAAGCCACCGATGTGGCCATGGCCGACACCACTCGCGTGAACCTGTTGCGCGAGTTCCGCAACGTCTTCCGCCGCGGTGTGGAGCAGTCGGGCATGGACCGTGTCCACGTTCATACCGCGCACCCCGGCGGCGCGCCGGCATCCGATGCCGACACCATCTCCCACGCCGATTCGCTTTACTTCATCGAGCACGGTCTGATTGAGGCTCCTCAACCCGCCGAAACCCCTAAAAAGTAAGCTTATGACCTGTAATTCAGATAATTATCCCCGCATATCCGCCGCCCTAATCGACATGGACGGCACCCTATACAACTCCATGCCCAACCACGCTCGCGCATGGAAACTCCTTATGGACGAGGCCGGAATCCCCGCCCGCGAGGAGGAATTCTACCTCTACGAAGGCGCCACCGGCGCCGCCACCATCGACCGCCTCATCCTCCGCACATGGGGCCGCCACGCCACCGACGCCGAGAAGCGCGACATGTACGCCCGCAAGGCCGAGCTGTTCGTGCAGCAGCCGCCCGTGCAGCTTATGCCCGGCGCCCGCGAGCTGGTGGAAGCGCTCCGCGAGCGCCACATCCTCACCGTCTTGGTCAGCGGTTCCGGCCAAAACTCGCTGCTGGGCCGCCTCGACACCGACTTCCCCGGCGCCTTTCCCGTGGAGCGCCGCGTCACCTCCGCCTCCGTGGCCCACGGCAAGCCCGCGCCCGACCCCTTCCTGCGCGGCCTCGAATTAGCCGGCGTCTCCGCCCACCAAGCTATCGCCATCGACAACGCCCCATTAGGCACCACCTCCGCCGTGGCCGCCGGCATCCTCACCGTGGGCGTACTAACCGGCCCGATTCCCGCCGCCGAAGTCATCCGCACCGGCGTTCACATCCTCTACCACTCAATGGACGAGTGCGCCGCTATCCTTCCCCGACTAATCGACCGAATCAACCATCCTTTACCCGTATTGTCTTAATCTAAAACAGCTTACGCTATGACACAGAAATTTATCTTCTCCGAGAATCCCGCTGCCGACCTCGAACGCGTCATCGCGGAATTGGCCCCGACCTCCGTGGCCGTGGTGGCTGACGTCAACACCGCTCAGTACGTGGTGCCGCTCCTCACAGCCGCCTCGCCGGCCATCAAAGCCGCCAACCTCATCACCGTCAAAGCCGGCGACCTCAACAAGACGCTCGACGCCGCGCAATCCATCTGGCGCGCTCTGGCCCAAATGCAGGCCGACCGCCGTTCGGTGCTCGTGGCCGTGGGTGGCGGCATGGTCACCGACCTGGCCGGATTCGCCGCCGCCACATATATGCGCGGCATCCGTGCCGTGTACGTTCCCACCACTCTGCTGGCCGCGGTCGACGCCTCCGCCGGCGGCAAAACCGGCGTTAACTTCCTCGGACTCAAGAACATGGTGGGCACCTTCACCGAACCGGTCGCCGCCATCATATCCTCCACCTTCTTCTCCACCCTCACCCCCGACGAGGTCCTCTCCGGCTACGGCGAAATGCTCAAGCACGCCCTGCTGAGCGATGCCAAAATGCTTGGCCGATTGCTCGCCTTCACTCCCGCCGCGCAAGCCTCCGCCATGCTCCCGCTCGTGGAGGAAAGCGTTAAGGTGAAGTGCAAATTCGTTGAGGGTGACCTGCGCGAAGGCTCCAAACGCCGCGCGCTCAACCTCGGCCACAGCGCCGGACACGCCTTCGAAGAGTTGGCCATGAAGCGCACCGCCGCCATCCCGCACGGCTTCGCCGTGGCTCACGGTTGCGTGGTGGCCCTGGTCCTCTCGCACATACACCTCGGATTCCCCTCCGACACCCTCCACTCATTCGCTCAGTTCGTGGCGCAACATTACCCCCTCGACTTCACCCTCACCTGCGACGACTACCCCGAGCTCCTCGCACTGATGCACCACGACAAGAAGAACACCTCGCGCCAAACCTTCAACTTCACCCTCCTCGCCGAAGTCGGCAAGCCACAAATCGACTGCCACGTTAGCGAGGACGATGTGCGCAACGCCCTCGATATTTACCGCGACTTAATCGGCATCTGATATGGCTAAAGTACAGAAAACCAACGTGGCACGCCTGCTCGACAAGGCCAAAATTCCTTACGAGCTCATCCCCTACGAGTACGACGAGAACGACCTCGCCGCCCAACACGTGGCCGACGCCCTCGGCGAGGATATCCATCAGGTATTCAAGACGTTAGTGCTCTGCTCCGGCTCGCAGCACATCGTGTGCGTGGTGCCGGGCTGCTGCAAGGTCGACCTCAAAAAGGCCGCGCGTGCGGCCGCGCTCAAGAAGGTGGAAATGCTGCCCATGAAGGAGCTGCTGCCGCTCACCGGCTACATCCGCGGCGGCTGCTCACCCATCGGCATGAAGAAGCCATTCCCTACATTCTTCCACTCCACCGCCCTCGATTTCGAGGTGATATTTGTGAGCGCCGGCGTCCGCGGCCTCCAGCTGCGCATCGCGCCGCAACAACTCATCGACTACGTCGGCGCCTCCGTGGCCGACCTTTGCAAAGACTCCGAACTATGAACACCTTCGGCCACATCCTCCGCCTCACCACCGCCGGCGAAAGCCACGGCCCGGCCATCACCGCCATCCTCGACGGCTTCCCCGCCGGCGTGGCCATCGACCTCGACGCCATCCAAGCCGCCATGGACACCCGCCGCCCGGGGCAAGGCGGCGCCACCTCCGCCCGCCGCGAAGCCGACCGCGTGCAGCTGCTCTCGGGCGTGTTCGAAGGCCGCTCCACCGGTGCACCCATCACCATCCAAATCGTCAACACCGACGCCCGCCCCGCCGATTACGAACCCCTGCGCAACGTCTTCCGCCCGTCGCACGCCGACTTCACCTACCAAGCCAAGTACGGCATCCGCGACCACCGCGGCGGCGGTCGCGCATCCGCCCGCGAAACCGCCCTGCGCGTGGCCGCCGGCGCCATCGCCCGGCTCGCCCTCGACAAAATGGGCGTGCAAGTCTACGCCTACACCTCGCGCATCGGCAGCGTGGCCCTCGATCTGCCCCTCGAAGCCATTGACCTTCAGCACGTTTACGACTATCCCACCCGCTGCCCGCACCCCGACACCGCCGCCCGAATGGATGCCGTAATCCAACGCGTGCGCCAAGCCGGCGACACCGTCGGCGGCATCGTCTCCGGCGCCATCGTCGGACTACCCGCCGGCGTGGGCGAACCCGTCTACGGCAAGTTCCACGCTCTCCTCGCCGCCGCCATGATGAGCATCAACGCCGCCAAAGGCTTCGAAATCGGCATGGGCTTCGAAGGCGCATGCCGCCTCGGCAGCGAGATGAACGACCCCTTCACCCTCGATGCCGACGGCCGTATCACTACCCTCACCAACCACTCCGGCGGCGTGCAAGGCGGCATCACCACCGGCCGCGCCGTCACCTTCCGCGTGGCCTTCAAGCCCGTGGCCACCCTCACCCGCGACTACCCCGCCATCACCGCCGACGGCACCCCCATCACCATCCCCGCCCGCGGCCGCCACGACGCCTGCGTCATCCCCCGTGCCGTCCCCGTGGTCCAAGCCATGGCCACCCTCACCACCCTCGACGCCCTACTCACCGCCCGCCTCTTCCCTGCCTAACCGCCCCGCGCCGCTCGCGCCTGAAAATTGGCGGCCGGCGGCGTTTTTCGGCGTTTCTTTGGTGTTGCCGAGCGCCGATAGCTTGCACATGTGCCGTTTTTTTGCTATCTTTGCGGCGATTTTGAGCTTTCGCTCGCTATTTTTCTGTTTTACTATATCTAATTACCTGATTATAAGTCTGAAATGAGAAGATGGCGCATTGACGACAGTGCCGAACTGTACAACATCAACGGCTGGGGCCGTAATTACTTTTCCATCAACGACCGCGGCCACGTGGTGGTGACCCCGCGTGCCGGTATGGCTGCCGTGGACCTGCGCGAGGTCATGGACGAGCTCAAGGTGAAGGACATTTCCTCGCCCGTGCTGCTCCGTTTCCCCGACATCCTCGACAACCGTATCGAAAAAATCTCTCACTGCTTTGCCAACGCAGCCGAAGCCTACAACTACTCCGGCCGCAACTACATGATCTACCCCATCAAGGTCAACCAAATGCGCCCGGTAGTGGAGGAAATCGTGAGCTACGGCAAGCGCTTCAACATCGGCCTGGAAGCCGGTTCCAAACCCGAACTCCACGCCGTACTGGCCACCAACATCGATGAGAATGCTCTGATCATCTGCAACGGTTACAAGGACGAATCCTACATCGAGCTGGCCCTGTTGGCCCAAAAAATGGGTCGCAAGATCTACATCGTGGTGGAGAAGCTCAACGAGCTCAACCTCATCGCCGACATCGCCCGCCGACTGAAAATCACCCCCAACGTGGGCATACGCATCAAGCTCTCCAGCACCGGCTCCGGCAAGTGGAGCGAAAGCGGCGGCGACTCCTCCAAATTCGGTCTCAACTCCTCCGAACTGCTCGAAGCTCTCGCCATACTGAAAAAGCGCGGCATGATGGAATGCCTCAAACTCATCCACTTCCACATCGGCAGCCAAATCACCAAAATCCGCGTAATCAAAAACGCCCTGCGCGAAGCCACCCAGTTCTACGTCCAACTCTCCAAAATGGGCTTCCACATTGACTTCGTGGACATAGGCGGCGGCCTCGGCGTGGACTACGACGGCACCCGCTCCTCGTCGAGCGAGTCGTCGATGAACTACTCCATCCAAGAGTACGCCAACGACGCCGTCAGCGCCATCGTCGACGTGTGCGAGAAGAACGACCTGCCGCAACCGAATATCATCACCGAAAGCGGCCGCTCGCTCACCGCCCACCACTCTATCCTCATTCTTGAAGTGCTGGAAACCACCGAGTTGCCCCGCTGGCGCGACGATGCCGAACTCGACGAAAACGCCCACGAACTCGCCAAAGAAATCTTCGGCATTTGGGACGATCTGGACTCGCACAACCTATTCGAAAGTTGGCACGACGCCCTCCACATCCGCGAGCAAGCGCTCGATTTGTTCTCCCTCGGCATGCTCGACCTCACCACCCGCGCCCAAATCGAGAAACTTTTCTGGAGCATCGCCCGCGAGGTCAGCGACATCGTCAACAGCATGAAGCACGCCCCCGAAGAGCTCCGCGTGGTATCGAAAATGATTCCCGAGAAGTACTTCTGCAACTTCTCCCTCTTCCAATCGCTGCCCGACGCCTGGGCCGTGGACCAAATCTTCCCCGTGATACCGCTGTCGCGCCTTGACGAAAAGCCCACCCGCACCTGCACCATCCAAGATATGACCTGCGACAGCGACGGCAAAATCGCCAACTTCATCACCTGCTACGGCTCCAAAGGCGCTCTCCCCGTGCATCCCATCCGCCAAGGCGAACCCTACTACCTCGGCGTGTTCCTCGTGGGCGCATACCAGGAGATTTTGGGCGACTTGCACAACCTCTTCGGCGACACCAACGCCGTCCACATCAGCGTCTACGCCGACCACTACGAAATCGACCAAATCATCAAGGGCGAAACCGTCGATGAAGTCCTTGACTACGTGCAATTTAACCCCAAGAAACTGGTGCGCAACGTCGAAGCGTGGGTCACCAACTCCATGAAAGCCGGCACCATCACCCCCGAGGAAGGCCGCAACTTTGTGTCGACCTACCGCTCCGGCCTGTTCGGTTACACCTATTTGGAACACGATTGATGCGTTACTTCCTCGATCTGGCATACCGCGGCGCGCGATTCCACGGCTGGCAAGTGCAGCCGGGCATGGTCACCGTGCAATCCACCATCGAGGACGCCCTCGCACGCCTGTGCCGCCGCCCGGTGCCCATCACCGGAGCCGGCCGTACCGACGCCGGCGTCAACGCCCGCCAAATGGTGGCCCACTTCGACCTCCCCGAAGGCTTCGACCCCTCCGACCGCTTCCTCCACAGCCTCAACGCCCTCTGCGGCCCCGACATCGCCATCCGCTCAATCCGCCCCGTGGCCCCCGACGCCCACGCCCGCTTCGATGCCGTCGAACGCTCCTACCGCTACTTCGTCCACACCGCAAAAGACCCCTTCTGCACCGAGTTGTCGTGGCAAGCGCCACCCACCCTCGATTTCGAACTGATGAACGAAGCCGCCCAACTGCTGCTCGGCCGCCGCGACTTCACCTCCTTCTCAAAACTCCACACCGACGTCAAGACCAACATCTGCGACCTCCGCGCCGCCCGCTGGCTGCAAACCGACCCCACCCATTGGTACTTCGAAATCGTGGCCGACCGCTTCCTGCGCAACATGGTCCGCGCCGTGGTCGGCACCCTGGTCAACGTAGGCCGCCACAAGATCACCCCCGCCGACGTAGCCGCCATCCTCGCCGCCAAAGACCGCTGCGCCGCCGGCGAATCCATGCCCGCCGCCCCCCTCTTCCTCTGGCAAGTCAACTACCCCTACTGACCCGCCGCCCCCGCCCGCTGCGCGCCCGCTTTTTTGTTTCGGCTCTGAGCTTTAGCGAAGCCCCCCGCCCGCGGTTGCTCTGTGCTGCTTGCGGTGCGCGCGGAGCCTTTTTGATCTTGCTCCGAGCTCTTGCTCGGGCGGTGGCTCGGGCGGGCGGTGGTTCGGAAAAAATGCTTTTTTTGAGGAAAAGTGACGATTTTTTGCAAAAAATTTGGAATTTTAATAAATTTGTTGTTATTTTGCAGTCGAATATAGAATATTTGTTCGATTACAAGCCATTATTAGATCATGCGAAAAAGCAGCGTCTATCCGCATCCGGATATAGCATTTAATCAAAGAGCACTTATTTTTAATGTATCGGATTACCAATCTACTAACATTTAAAGCAGTTTTTCTATGAAGAAAGTTTTACTCCTTTCCTTAGGTTTGGCCGCCACAATGGCCGCCAACGCCTACACCGAACCGACCGAGTACCTCGACTATTCGTGGCAGGGCATGGCCCCCAATGGTTCTATCGCTGTGTCTGAATTAGATGGCGCAATGACCATCGTTGACCTCACCACCGGTACTGAATACTACTACGAAGACCCCACTTACATGCTGCAATACAGCGGCGGTCTGGGCAACTACGTAAGCAACACCGGCATCGTCGTTGGTGGTGTGGCTTCCGCTTGCTACTGGCAAAACGGCGAATGGCACGACCTGAGCGTCTCTAACGCCGAGCTCCAAAACATGGCTAATGGTATTACCCCCGACGGCTCGCGCATCTGCGGCGGCATGATGATGGAAGCTATGTCCACCGAAGCTCAAGGCATCATGCTCCTCCCCTGCTACTGGGACGCTACCGCCGATGGCTTCGGCGAATACCACATTCTGCCTCACCCCACCGTTGACCTCACCGGCCGTACTCCTCAGTACGTCACTGCCGTGGCTATCAGCGCCGATGGCAAAACCATCGTAGGCCAAATCACCGACTACTCCGGCTTCACCCACCAACCCATCATCTACACCGAAGGTGCTGACGGCGAATGGTCCTACTCCCTGCCCGCCAATGACCTCTTCCACCCCGAAGGCTACGCGCTGCCTGAAGATCCCGGTGAATGCCCCGACCAACCCAAAGCAGAAGATTTCATGAGCGAAGAAGAATACGCCGCTTACCAAGCTGCTTTTGATGATTACTACAACAATGGCGGTGCTTACCCCTTGGCTAAAGACTTCTTGGGCGAAGAACACCGTGCCGCTTACGACGCCGCTATGGCCGAATGGCAAGCCCTCTACGAAGAATGGGCGCCCAAATATGAAGCCTTCACCGATGCTTTCTGGGCTCTGGTTGACGTTGTTCCCGCTTACGAATTCAACAACGTATACGTTACCCCCAACGGCCAAAAATACGTTACCTCGGGTTATGTAAGCATTGAAGACCCCAACTCGTGGTGGCCCGTATCGGTTTACCACCCCGCCGTCATTGACCTCGCTTCCGACGAAGTTACCAAAGTGGAAACCGGCGGTCTCAGCTGGCTGGTATCTGACGTGCCCAACGACGACACCTTCTTCATTTGCAATGGCCTCAACGAAGCCGTAGCTCGCGGCTGGATCTACAAAGACGGCGTGGCTACTCCCGTAGAAGAATGGCTCGCTTCCGAAAGCGAAGAAATGGCCGACTGGATTCAAAACAACCTCGTTCGCACTATCGAAACCTCCAGCTGGGACGAAGAAGGCAACTTGGTAGTTGACACCTCCGATGAGCTGGTTACCGGTATCTGCATCGCTAACAGCGACCTCTCCACCATGGCCATGTGGGCTCAAGCCACTTGGTCTTACGATAACATTACCGCTGCTTACATCTTCAACCTGGACAACTCCGGTGTGAAAGACGTGGTAGCCGTGGGCAACAACACCATCACCTTCGACCAAGAAGGCAATATGGTGGTTGACGGCGACATCCAAGCCGTTACCGTTTACGACCTCCAAGGCCGTCAAGTCCTCAACTCTGCTGCTAACGGCACTATCTCCAACAACCTCCCCGCCGGCATCTACGTAGTACGTGCTCAAACCGGCGCTAACAGCTCAATCATTTCGAAAATCCGTAAATAATTAGCTATCAATTAATTCTCACAGCAGGAGACACCCTCATTGGGGGTCGCCTGCTTGTGAGTTTTAATAAAAAAACCGAAAATTTGGTCTATTCGACCAAATAATCGCCTTACTTATTAACTTTTTACAACATTTGCACCTGCTTTCTAATTACCTAACATCGAATCCTATGCGCAAAGTACTTATCTCATTAATGGTGACCGTTATGGCTTGCATCGCGTTCAACGCCTCGGCACAGCTTCCTTCGATCAACCTCAAGGACATTAACGGCAACACAGTCAACACTGCCACCCTCAACAACGATGGCAAACCCTTCATCGTCAGCTTCTTCGCTACCTGGTGCAAACCCTGCATGCGCGAAATCCGTGCCATCGCCGAAGTATATCCCGACTGGCAGGAAGAAACCGGCGTGAAAGTAATCCTCATCTCCACCGACGAGGCTCAAAACGCCAACAAGGTTAAACCCTTAGTTGATGCCGAAGGCTGGGAATTTCAAGTGTTGCTCGATGTTAACTGCGAGTTGTTCAACAACTTAGGCCTGCAAATGGTGCCCCACGTGTTGGTGTGCGACGGCCAAGGCAACATTGTGTACAGCCACAGCGGCTACACCGACGGCAGCGAAGAACACCTCATTGAGATAGTACGCGGTCTAACTGAATAACACCTCTGCGAGATGACAAAACGCTTATTGCTAATCTGCTCACTGTCGGCCGTCGCCATCTCGGCCGGAGCTATCACTTTGGACGACGGTATGGCGCTCCACGGCAGCGTACAGCTCGACGGCCTGGTGCCGCAAGAGGACCAAGCCCTCGGCATAGCCAAACCCGAAGATGATATACTGTTTAATTCATACGCCGACCTCAACTTCATCAGCAAGTATGTGGATGCAGGTGTGCGTATGGAGTTTATGAAATGGCCCATGCCCGGCTACGAACCCGACTTCGCCGGCTGGGGTGTACCACATATCTATGCCAAAGGCCGTTACAACGGTTTTGAACTCACCGTAGGTGACTTCTACGACCAATTTGGCTCCGGATTCATCTTCCGCACCTATCAAGAGCGCTCGCTCGGCGTGGACAACGCCCTGCGCGGCGGCCGCCTCAAAGTCACCGCCGTCCCTGGCTTGCGCATCACCGCCTTGGGCGGCGTGCAGCGCCGTTATTGGGACTGGGAAACCTCCTCGGTGGTGTACGGCGGCGAAGCCGAAGTCAATTTCCAAGACTACGCAGTCGCCCTGCGCGACAAGGGCATCACTTGGAATCTCTCGGCCGCCTACGTGCTCAAAACCGAGGACGATGAAGATATAGTCATGCCCGGCACCGACTACCGCCTCAACTTGCCCGAACGCGTGAGCGCCTGGGACATCCGCTCGCAATTCCACAAGGGCAACGTCAGCCTCACCGGTGAGTTCGCTTGGAAGGACCAAGACCCGAGCTTCGACAATGGATTTGCCTACAATCGCGGCACCGCCGTGCTGCTCAGCGGCTCTTACTCCCGCTCCGGCCTTTCGGCCATGATTCAAGCCAAGCGCTCCGAGAACATGTCCTTCCGCAGCCAGCGCTCCATGAACGGCACCTCGGCCATGATTAACAACATGCCGGCGTTCAACTACACCCACACCTACGCCCTGGCCACCACCTACACCTACGCCACGCAGGCCGCAGCCGGCGAATGGGCATTCCAAGGTGCATTCTCTTATAAATTCAACCGCGGTAGCGCCCTCGGCGGCCGCTACGGCACCAAGGTCACCCTGAACCTGAGCTACATCCGCGGCTTGGATTACGACGGCCCGGCGCCCGATCCCATCATGGGCTCCAACGGCCGCTCCACCTCGTTCTTCGGCATGGGTCAGGCTTATTACCACGACATCAACCTCATCATCGACAAGAAGTGGAACAACACTCTGAGCCAGACGTTTATGTACATGAACCAAATGTACAACAAAACTGTGGTCGAAGGCCACGGCGGCAACATCCACTCCAACATCTTCGTGCTCGATAGCAAGTTCAAAATCAACAAGCGCTACACGCTGCGCAACGAGTTGCAATACCTCCACACCCCCGACGACGACGGCGACTGGCTTTACGGCCTGCTCGAACTCTCCGTGGCACCCTACATGATGGTGACCGTGTCGGATATGTGGAACACCGGCGTCACCGACACCCACTATTACAGCTTCGGCGTCACCGGCAACTATGGCTCCAACCGCCTGCAAGTGGCTTACGGCCGAACCCGCGCAGGCTACAACTGCTCCGGCGGCGTTTGCCGATTCGTGCCCGCCACCCGCGGCTTAACTGTTTCGTATTCTTACACCTTCTAACCCGAATTCCGACGTATGAATATTTTCGCTAAAACACTGATTATCACGGCCGCCGCCACCTTGGCAGCCTGCAACGATATTGCTGAAAACGAGCGTCTGATTCCCATGGAAAGTGTCAAGGCCGAACGCGCCGTGCTAATCGAAGACTTCACCGGCCAAAAATGCGTCAACTGCCCCGATGCGCACAAAACAATCGAAGCGCTCGAAGAGCAGTACGGCGACAAGGTCATCGCCGTCAGCATCCATGCCGGCGCTTTCGGCATCGCCGCCGACTACACCCGCTACACCGGCCTGATGCAGCCCGAAGGCGACACTTATAACGATATGTGGGGCATAACCGCCTGGCCCGCAGGCGTGGTCAACCGCACCGGCGGCGCCACCACTCACGACCTCTGGCCCGCTGCCGTGCGCACTGCTCTCGCCCTCCCCACACCCTTGGACATCGACATCGATGTGGAATGCTCCGAAACCGACCTTTTCATCCAAGTGGAATGCGCTCAAAACCAAGATGTTAGCGGCAATCTCCAAGTGTGGATTGTAGAGAGCGGCATCGTGGCGCGCCAAGATTCGAACGCAGGTCGCATCAACGACTACGTCCACAACAACGTGTACCGCGCTTCCGTCAACGGCGTGGGCGGCGTGCCCGTCAGTCTCAAAGCCTTTGAGCATAAAGTGTTTACCTACACCCAGCCCCTGCGCGCCACCGACACCGAAACTTGGGTGCCCGAAAACCTCGCCGTGGTGGCTTTCGTTTATAACAAAGACGGCGTGGTGCAAGCCGCCCGACAAAAAGTTAACGAATAATTAACATAAAATCAATATATTATGAAAAAGATCTACCTCTCGATGCTTGCCTTGCTGCTGTGTTTCGGCGTGGCAGAGGCTCGCAAACTCACCTTCTACATTGGCAAAACCGCCATCACCCCGGGCGAGACCGTTAGCTTCGAAGACATCGTGGTCGACGACTACGGCGACTACAAGGAAGTGACCATGGCCCCCGAGCTCTATCTCTCTATCGATATTTACAGTTCAAAAGTCTCTCTCTCAGCTAATTGCACCTCCGGCCAATCCATCCAAATGTGCGCCGGCGGCAGCTGCGAACGCGGCACTTCCGTCACCAAGGACCTCACCCTCAGCGCCAACGCCAAATTGGACCTCCAATTTGAGTTCATCGATGAATTCGATGCCGACGCTGCCATCCCGGTGGTTGTGACTGAATTCACCGCACTCGACACCGCTTACCCCGACACCAAAGTGTCCTTCACCCTCGTTATGGGCGAAAAAGGCAGCGTGACTCTCATCGAAAACAATGCTTGCCTGCAAGCAGTGGCCGGTGGCGTGCAATACAACGTGGAGCAACCCACCGCCCTCGAACTCGTTGATATCCAAGGCCGTAAAGTGGTGAATGCCACCGTCAGCGGCTTCGGTTTCCTCCCCGTGGATGCGCCCGCCGGCATCTACGTTTACACCTTTGGCGAACATTCCGGAAAAATCTATATCAAATAAAATAGACGTATGAAAAAAGCAATACTCTCGTTAGCTTGTGCCGCCATCGCTTTAGCCTCCCAAGCCATCAGCGGCAACGTACTCGCTCCCAAATCGCCCCTCGGCTTCCACCAAAACTGGCAAGCCGAAGCTCCGGCAGGAACCATCGAAGTAGGTCCCGCCGTACACTTCGGACCCTCGCGCGCCGACGAAACCCTCTCTATGGAATATATGCTCGCCGGCGAGCCCTACACCGCCCTCGGTCGGAACGGCCAAACCATTGGCATGACTCAGGCTTACGGTTTCCAATTCACCGCCGATGAAGCCACAAAATATGCCGGCAACCAAGTGGACTACGTTACATTCTACACCTCTTACAACGGCAATGACAAAAAGAACCACATCAAACGCGTGACCGTTTGCCTCACCTACGACCTCGAAGGCACTCCCTTCTACACCGAAGAATTCACCGGCCTGCCCGAAACCTGTTTCACAAAAGTCAACGCCGAACTCTCCACTCCCTACACCATCGAAGCCGGCAAAGAGTTCTACGTTTATGTCAAATTCCTCATTAACGACGAAGCCGACAGCCCCATCGTCGTTGACTACACCGGCCACGCCGGCGATGAAGCCGGTTGGGTAGCTTACGGCAACACTACCACCCTCACTTGGGACAACATCTCCGCTGGCTACGGATTCGTGTGCATCGGCGCAGGCCTCTCCGGCACCAACCTCCCCACCAACTCTATGGACGTTACCAACTACGCCATCGACCCCGCTGTGGAGCAAAACAAGCCCTTCGACCTGTCCCTGATGCTCAAAAACTCTGCCGCCAACCCCATCACCTCCTTCGAATACGAAGTAACCGTTGGCGATAACGAGCCTGAAACCCTCACCTACGAAATCCCCGGCGAATTCCGCTTCAACCAAGAAACCATCTTCCAAGTTACCGGCCTCACCTATGCCACCGCTTCCTCTACCCCCATCAACGTTACTTTCAAAGTAACCAAAGTCAACGGCGTAGCTAACAACAGTCTCGCACCCGAACTCACCTGCAAAACCATGGTACTCCCCGAAGGCAAAACCTTTGTGCGCAACGTCGTTATCGAAGAAGCCACCGGCGTCTGGTGCGGCTATTGCCCCGCCGGCATCGTTACTATGGAAGCCATCCGCGAGAACTTCCCCGACGGCGAATTCATTCCCGTGGGCGTTCACGGTGCTTCTATCAAAGACGACCCCATGTATGCTTCTACCTACAGCAAAGTCTTCAGCCTCATCGCAAATAGCGGCGTGCCCTCCGCTCTGCTCAACCGCTCAGTAGATGTATATCCCTTCCCCTACGAAGAAGTGTTGGAATACTACGAAATGGTGCGCCGCGTGCCCGGTCTCGCTACCGTTAGCGCCACCGCCGAGTTCTCCGACGACCGTTCCGCACTCAACATCCACACCACCTTCGCTTTCTGCTTCGACGACAACAGCGAAAAGAGCATCTACCGCCTCGCTTACGGCATCACCGAAGACAATGTTGGCCCCTACAACCAAACTAACTACTACAGCGGCGCCAATAACGACTACGGCGGCTGGGAAGACAAACCCGAATCCGTTTCGACCATCTACAACGACGTGGCTCGCCAACTCAACTCCTACACCGGCATCCTCAACTCCATCCCCGGCACCATCGTGGCCGGCCAAGAGTACACCCACGACTACGCCCTCGAATTTGGCAACACCATCAAGGATAAAGACAACATCAACCTGATCGTTTACTTGGTCAACACCGAAACCGGCGTAATCGAAAACGCATTCACCATCAAGGCTCGCGACCTCGCCGGCATCCACGACGTGGTTACCGACCAACCGGCCGACGCCCCGGTTGAATACTACAACCTCCAAGGCATCCGCGTGGCTAACCCCACCCACGGCCAAATCTACATCCAACGCCAAGGCGCCACCGCCACCAAAATCCGCTTCTAATCCCCTGCTTCACAGCTAAATAACCGCGGGCACCCCTCATCCGGGGTGCCCGCGCTGTCTTCGACGGCATTTTTTTGCGAACGATTTGGCGGGGTAGGGGATTTTTTGTATATTTGCAAAAAAATTGATTATGAGATACTTGATTTGTGTATTGCTTTGGGCTGTGGCGGCGATAGCGGCTGCGGCTTTGGATGGAGCCTGGCGCGGGTCGCTCGATTTAGGGCGGGCACAGTTGGCCGTTGTGTTGAATTTTTCGAAGGATGCGCAGGGCAATGATGTGTGCACGTTCGATTCGCCCGACCAAGGCGTGTACGGCTTGGCGACTAAGGTGAATGTGCTCACGGAAGATTCCGTGGCATTGGAAGTTGCCATGGCCGGCATCAAGGTGCACGGTCGCATCGTGGGCGAGCGCATCGAAGGCGTCTTCGTGCAAGGGCGGGCACAGTTGCCGCTGGTGCTCGAACGCCAACAGCCGGAAGCCGCCGTCGATTTGCCTTATCAAGTCACTGACATTGAGATACCCTCCGACGGCGCCGTGCTCGCCGGCACGCTGTGTATGCCCGCCAACCCCTGCGCTCTGGTGGTGATGGTGAGCGGCAGCGGGCCGCAGAACCGCGATGAGGAGCTGATGGGCCATCGGCCCTTTGCGGTGCTGGCCGACTCGCTGGCGCGCGCCGGCATCGCTTCTATTCGCTACGACGACCGCGGCGTGGCTCATTCTACCGGTAACTTCGCCGCTGCCACCACCGACACCTTCGCCCTTGATGCTCAGCGAGTTGTGGAATACGGTCGCACGCTTTTCGCCGGCAAGGTCGGCCTCATCGGCCACTCCGAAGGCGGCTACATCGCCTACCAACTTGCCGCCGAAGGCGCGGTGGACTTCGCCGTGGCCATAGCCGGTCCGGCCGTGCCCTGCCGCGAGATTATTTTGGACCAAAACCGGTACTCCTTGCAGGCCGCCGGCCTCAGCGAAGACCAAATTTCCACCGCCTTAGCCATTGTGAATGAGGCGCTTGACGTGATAGCTGCCGGCGGCACGCCCGACTTAGACGCCATAGCCGGAGAGCGCGCGGCGCAGCTGCCCGAGCCGCTGATGACCTCACTCCGCGCCTCCTCGCAAGCCTCCACCACACCGTGGGTGCGCAGCTTCGTGCAGTTAGATGCCGCGCCGTACCTGCGCGCCGTCAAGTGCCCGTTGATGGCCATCTTCGGCACCCTCGACACCCAAGTGCGCTCCGCCGTTAACTACCCGCGTGTCAAGGAGTTATGCCCTTCGGCCCACGCCGTGGAATACACCGGTCTCAACCACCTGATGCAGCACGCCACCACCGGCGCCGTGAGCGAATACGGCCAAATCGCCGAGACCATGGCGCCCGAAGTCATCGCCGACATCGCCGCCTTCATCCGCATGCAGTGAGCGCACGGCTGACCGCCCGAGCAAGGTCTCGGAGCAGGCATCAAAAAGGCTCCGCCGACTGTTCGCGCGGAGCCTTTTTGGATTTGCTTCGAGCTGCTGCTCGCCGTTATTGCTTGCGGCCTTCGAGGTCGTCGTTGGTGATGCCGTTGTCCACTTTTTTGACGGAGGTGTTGAGCGAACCGATGCGGTAGGAGATGGCCACGTTGAAGCTGCGGCGGCCGTCGATCATTGACACTGCGCTGCCGGTGTAGTCGCCGTTGACAGTTTCGCTGCTCCAGCAGTAGCGGCTGCTGCCGATGGGGTTGTTGACGCCCAAACGCAATTGCAGACGCTCTTCCTTGAGGAAATTTCTCGAAATTTGGATGCCGTACATCAGGCGGTCGGCGAATGAGCCCGCTTGGCGAGTGTAAACATTGGTGGGGCGTTTGCCGTGGTAGTATCCCCACATTTCCACGTTGATTTTCCACGGCAACTTCTGCTGGAAGCGCATGTAGAGGTTGTTGAAGTCCCACACTTGGTTGACCATACCGTTGTATTTGTA
>CAMGBT010000008.1 GCA_946011725.1 uncultured Bacteroidales bacterium
ATTCGCATCAAGGACAACGACGGCATGTGGAGCTCGCACATCACCAAGAATTTCATCGTGCCCAATCCCACCGTTGAAGACAAGAAGATCGTGCTGCACGAATACTGGATCGACGGCCAAATTGCGGCCGCAGTGGCTCAAGGTGAGCAACCTTCAATCATCAACATTGACAACCTCTCCTCCGGCATACACTCATTCACCGTCCGCGCAAAAGACAACGCCGGCTTGTGGAGCTCGCAAGTGTCCAAATACTTCGTCTATAACGGCAACGCGCTGGAAGAAACCACCGTAACTCGCTGCCTGTATTGGTTCGACGATGATATTGCCAATATGAAAGTGGTGCCGGTGACTCCTGAGTCAAATGCTATCGCCCTCGACATCAGCGAAGTGGAAACCGGCACTCACACCTTGTGGTGGAGATGCGGTAACGCTAACGGCGCTTTGAGTGCCGCTCGCTCCGTGACCTTCGAGAGCATCAGCCTCATCAAATTCACTGTGCCCGATAACGGCCTTGGCACCTTCTCGGCCAACTACAATATGACTCTGCCCGACGGCCTCAAAGCATACTTCTGCACCGAAACGGAAGCGGTGGCTGATGGTCGCGCCGTGAAGATTCTGAGTGTCGACGGCAACGTAATCAACAGCGGCACGGGCGTGCTGCTCAGCGGCACTCCGGGTCAGACCTATTCGTTGCGCTATACCGAAGAGGCCGGTGTCGCCACCGAAGGCAACAGCCTGGTGGCTGTGGTGGAAAGCACCGACATCCCCGCTGTGTTTGGCGAGTGTGTCAACTTCACCATGCAAGCCGCCCAATTCGCCAAGGTGGAAGGCTCCGTCACGATGCCCGCCAACAGCGCTTACTTGCAGCGTCCCTCCACTGAAGTGGGCGATGCCACGGTCATCACCTTCACCGACCCCGACGCGATTACCCAAGACTCCGATGGCTATTACCTCATCGCCACACCTCGCCACTGGAAAGAGTTCTCCAGAATCGTCGCGACCAACGCCTACGCTAATGCCAGAATGGTAGCCGATGTAGATTTGGGCGCTGACCAATCTGTGATTGGTTCGACTGACTCATCCGCATCATCTCCGGCATTTTCGGGCATATTTGATGGTCAAGGCCACACACTCACTGTAGCTTACACCGATTTGGGTAGCGAAACAGTTCACGGACCTTTTGCCAAAATCAATGGAGCAACCATTAAGGACCTCCATGTTAAAGGCACTTTAATTACTTCGGGATTTCACCCGACAAGCGTCGTTGCTGACAGTTGGGGCACTTCCACCTTGCAACAAGTTTGGGGTGAAGTTGACATTGTTAGCACTCGCACCGGATGGGTTGAAGCAGCAGGCCTCGTTGGATGTATGAAAGCCGGGCAATTGACAATTACCGACTGTATGTTCACCGGTACTGTGAATGGTGCAGGCTCATATAATGGTTGCTTTATCGGTTATATAGATAGCGGCACCGCTACGGTTACCAACTGCTTATCAACAGGCGAGTTTACATATAGCGGAGGAAACACCGGTTTCCGTGGCAGTTACACCAACTGCTATGCAAAGTCGTTCCCCGCCTCCTATCCCACGGGCGTGCAAGATCCTTCCGACGAAAGCCTCGCTGACGGCACCTTGACAGCTGCGCTCCAAGCCGGCCGCGGCAAGCAGGTTTGGGTGCAAGACGACAAATTAGGTATCCCCGTGTTAGCAGTGTTCAAAGGCGGTCACTCGCTCTCTTATGAAACCACTTACACCATCTACTTCGATACATTCAGAAGCGCATGGACCGATGTGAAGCTCTATAAGGACGGCGCGGAAGTGATGGGCACGCTTGTGAAAGTGCCGTATATTCGCGGTGGCAACGAAGATGGCGTAGAAGGCTATCTCCACAAGTTCACTGTGAATGTCACCGATGTTTCACAGCTCAAGTGCTCCAGCGAAAATCTCATTCTACGTTCGCTTCCCGATATTAAAGACGGCGCGGTATATTTTGTCCAAAACCCCCTCCATTCCACCGACATCACCTACTCTTCGTTGGAAAATTATCGAGTTAGCTGGGATGAGCGCCCTTCCTACCGCCTCCATGGCACCATCCTTGGCGACGGCTCCAAAGGTACTTACCGCATGGTTTACTCCGACGGTTTGTGGATTTACGAAGGCGATAACTTCGTGCCCGGCAGCTTCTATATCATGGAGTTTGGCCCGAACGCGCCTATCTCGAACCCGGTTGCCAAGCATTATGCCAAGAAGTCCGACCTCACCGAAGTGAAGGTGGGCGAAACCACCGGCTCCTTGAGATATGATGCCGGCGCCTCCGGTGCACAAGCCGTATTCAGCTCCAACATCACCGGCAAGTGCACCTTGGTATTCAACCCCAAGAACCGCACCGTTATGTTCATCAACCCCGTGGGCGCTACTGCCAACCACACCTTAGTGGAAGTAGCCGACGGCTCGCATGTTAACAAGATGAATGTGAACATCACCGCAAGCGACTACACCGCCGCAGCCGGTCCGTTCACCATCAGCAACGGCGAGTACACCACCACATCGGCCGACGGCAAGTTCACCAACCTGCCTTACGCCACCAACTACACCCTCACCGCCGACGACGGCACCGCCATGCCCATCACCATCGACCTGCCCGTTGAACCCGTGTTCGACATCACCGCAGTCAATGCCAATGTAGTGGCACCCGTCGACCAGATAGAGAACGGTATCTTGGCCGTAACCTTCCCCGTGAGCACCACGTGGAGCTACAACAAGCCGCACGTAATCTGCACCTGCAACGGCGTGATAGTTGAGGGCGAAGTGGAATGGGCAGCCGGAGGCTTTGCATTCATCGCTTCTAATGCAGTGCCCATCTTCGACTACTCAGTGGCCGACGACATCACCTTCGAATTCGTCATCGTGCCCGAGTATCCATTCATGGTCAACGCGGCCTCCACCCGCGGCAAACGCCGCGTAGCCGGCTCCGGCATCCAGCCAGTGCTCGGCACCGCCGTACCCGCCATCGCCACCATCTCCGGCGGCAGCAGCGTCTCCGGCGTGGGCAACGTCTCCATCGACGCGCAGGACACCACCGTAGAATACTACAACCTGCAAGGCCAACGCGTCAACGCCACCAGCCTCACCCCCGGCATCTACATCCGCCGCACCCCCACCAAGACTGACAAAATCATAGTAAGATAATCAGCAACTGCCGCAATCCCAACGCCCCCTGTCGCACCGCGACCGGGGGCGTTCTTTACACAGTTTCCGGAAGATAGCGTTCGCTAAAGCTCACAGCCGTTACAAAAAGCTGCCGCACCGCCCCACCGGCCCGCCCGCTTTTTGTAACGGCTCTGAGCTTTAGCGAAGGCCCCGCGCCTGTCCCGCTTTGCATGCGGCATAGCGGCCGCGCGGCCGGTAGGGGCGCGGCCGGCGGTGGAGGAGTAGCAGCCGGGGAAGAGGTGGGGGGTTAGCGGCCGGGGATGCGGAGGAGGTAGGGGAAGGGGGCGCGCAGGGCTATGGGGTGGGGGGCGGTGCGCAGGCGGCGGAGGGCGGCGATGGCTTCGGCTGCTTCGGGGTGGGTGGAGGTGGCCACGTAGTAGTATGGCTCGGCGGTTTGGAGGATGAAGGCCGCTTGGCCGGCATCGCACAGGCGTTGGCGGCAGCTTTGGGCGGTGAAGAGTTGCTTGAATTGAGCCACGACCACGCAGTAGGCTTGCACCGAGTCGAGGGCGATGCCGCCGTCGGGGGCGGCTGCCACGCGCTGCACGCGCAGCTCGATGGTGTCGGTGCCGTCCACCAGGGTTTGCACGTCCAAGGGGCGACGGTCGGCTCCGTAGATGGCCGAGGATTCGGCGGCGGTGGAGTCGCGGTGAGCGATCGCGCGGTCATACGATTGGCGATAGTTCTCCACGGTGGTGTGACAGGCGGTGAGGGTGATTGCGAGCGCTATTAGGGTGAAAATGAGGTGTTTCATAGTGAAAGTTTGCCGAGTTCGATTACTTCGAGGTCGAAAATTTTGTCGCCGTCGATTTTGAGGCGGATTAGAGTGCGCTGTCGTTGCCATCCGTGGGTGCCGGCGGCGCCGGGGTTGATGTGGAGCAGGTTGAGTTCGTGGTCGTACATGACCTTGAGGATGTGGCTGTGGCCGCCCACGCAGATTTGCGGCCGCGCATCGATGAGCATGCGGCGCACTCCGGGGGCGTAGCGGCCGGGGTAGCCGCAGATGTGGGTCATCCACACTTTCACGCCTTCCACCTGAAAGTCAAGCACTTCGGGGCAGAGGCGCAGGATGGGACCGTGGTCGATATTGCCGCGGACTGCGCGCACCACCGGGGTGATGGCGCGCAGTCGCTGCAATGTGTCGAGGCAGCCGATGTCGCCGGCGTGCCAAATTTCGTCGCAATGAGCGAAATGGATGGCAAATCTATCGTCCCAGGTTGAGTGGGTGTCGGAGAGAATGCCTATTTGCTTCATTTAGCGGGGATTATGCCGCGGGGGACGGCCGAACGGTTAACCATGATGCTGAGGGTTTTGGCCAGGAAGAATGCGTCGGACACGTAGATGTAGCCGCCGTACACTTGGTTGGTGTCCCACGAGTTTTTCACCTTGTAATAGTGGTTGCCTTCTTGGTCAACGGCGGTGCCCACGATTACCATGCCGTGGTCGTCGGTGGTTTGCTGCGAGTCGAACATGCGTTGGCGCGATTCTTGGGTGACGGTTTCTTCGGGCACGGGGCCGGTGAAGGCGTAGCGTTCGGCCACGCGGTCTTTGTCGGAGAGGGTGGTCCAGCGGGCGAGTTCGGTGCCTTCGAGGCCACTTTCATCCTTGCCGGCGGGCATCAGAGCCACGCCGTCTTTCCACTTGAAGCCTTGCTCGGAGACGTCGGCAGCCCAAGCCACGGAGTAGCCGTTGGCCAAGGCGTTGTCCACGATGGATTTGAGTTGGTCGAGGGTCACGTTGAGATAGGGCGCGTTGAGCCAGTTGTCGGGCACTTCCAAGGAGAAGTAGGTGCCGAAGGGGTGGTGGGTGAACGAGGTGACGGCGATGAAGTCGTCAACGTTGATGCCGAGGCTTTGGGCATAGGATTGCGGGGTGTACGACTTGCCGTTGACGGTGAAAGTTTCGGGCAGCTGGCCGAGGTAAGCGTCGAGCACGCCATTGAGGGCGCGGGGCCATGCGGGGGTGATGTATTTGTCGGGCTTGGACACTACGGCGCGCACCAATCCGGCGAGGATGGCGTCCAACTCGCCGTGCATGTGTTTGTCTTCGCCGTATTGGAGGCCGGTGTAGGCCTCTTCGGGCACGATGCCGTAGTTTTGGATGGCCCAGGTGACGTCGGCAAACGAGCCGCCGGCGGCGAAGTTGGTTTGGCCGTAGAGGCGCACGAAGCGGTCGGCCTTGGCCTCATAGCTGTGGCGCACCACGAACATCTCGCTGAGGTCAACGGATTGGCCTGTGCGGCGCAGGATGTCGTCTTCGAGGAAGGATAAGCCGGAGAAGCACCAGCATGTGCCCGACTTGTTTTGGTCCTTGACGGAGTTGGTGGGAACGGTGATTTGGTCGGTGAATTGGAAGCCGACGGAGGCGGAATCAGCAGGTTCGGCGGCGAAGGCGCTGATGGCCATTGATGCCGCGAGGATGGTGGAAATGAAATACTTCATGAAGTTATGTTGTTATAGTGTTAGTATTCAATGAATTAGCCTACAACAGCCACGTGGATGCCGGTGGCGGCGGTGATGCGCTCGGCTATGGCGTCCAACTCGGCGCGAGGCACCTTCTGCAGCGACAGCTCCGGGGTGGGACGGTCGAGGCTGTAGAGCTGGATTTCGCGCGGACGGATGCGGCGGTAGGCCTCGATCAGGGCTGCGATTTCGGCGTCGGTGGAGTTGTCCACCTCTACGCCTTCGTGCGAGCCACGGGTGATCATGGTCTGCACAATGACCTGCGGGCCAACGGCCGCGATGCGCTCGATGACGTGCTCGGCGGTGAAATTGGGATTGGTGGGGCGGTCCAACAGCGCGATGGTGCGGTCGATGGCGCTGTCAAGCTTCAGGCAGCAGTTGTCGATGCGTCGCAAAGCGTTGACCACCTCCTCGTGGGCGAGCATGGTGGAGTTGGAGAGCACCGTCACACGCGCTTGGGGGAAGTAGCGGTCGCGCAGGGAGATGACGTCGTCGATGATGCCCGCGAAGGCCGGGTGGAGCGTCGGCTCGCCGTTGCCGGAGAAGGTGATTACGTCGAGCCCTTGGCCGGCGGCGTGCATCGCCGCGAGCTTCTGCTCAAGCAACCGCGCCACTTGCGCGCGCGAAGGCAGCCCCGACGTGCCGTGGCCCTGCGCATTGTATCCCGCCTCACAATAGAGGCAGTCGAACGAACAAATTTTGCCATCATTGGGCATGAGATTCACCCCGAGCGAAGTGCCGAGGCGGCGCGAGTGGATCGGCCCAAAGATGGTGTGAGTATACATTACAGTCTGCATAATATCTCTTAAAGATTAGAAACCACACCGAAAGGCACTCCGGTGATAGCAACAATATTCTCAATGGGCAGCCCGGCCGCTTTCAAAGCCTTGGCCGCCTCAATCAGCCGCTCGCTTTGCTCGGCAATTTCTTTTTTTGCCTCGGCAATGACAGCGTCTTTCTTGGCGGCTTCATTCTTGGCTTCGGTGATATTGGAGAAGTACTCGTCCTCCACACGCATATCTTGGCGCATGTCGGCATCGGCAGCAGCAATAACCAAGCGGTGCATAATGCAAGTCAGGTCGGGATCATCGTTGAACGACTGCTCGTCCATTTTCATTACGTGTGGATCGTATTGGTCGCAATAGGTTTGGTCGAATACCGACAGGACGCGCTCCAGTTTGTTGTTAACTTGGCCGCGAAGAAGCGGAATCTGCACGATGATGCTATCGTGAACCAAACTCTCGATAAACGGATCGGGAATGCCCACGGTAACCTCTTCGCCATCATAGTTATATGATTTATGGCTTACATAGAGCACCGGCTCTTCGATTTTGCCTACACGATGGCCGAGCAAGTACACGGCAATGATTGGCAAACCGTAACGCTCTTCCGGCTCGCAACATTGCATATTATTCGGATTAATGTATTGAGCACCAAGGTATTGACGGAAGCGCAACACTTCAGATTTGAGGAACGTTTTTTGCAACTCAATAAGCACCAATTTCAGCGAGCCGTCATCTTGGCGTATGCGTGCAGCGAAGTCGATGCGGAAAATCGACAAATTGCGTTCGAGATCTTTGGCGTACTCGTGTGGACGCACTTCCAACTCCACCACCTCGCGCTTGAGCAGCGCCGAGAGGATGATTTTAGCAACGCGCATGTCCTCCATCAAGAACTTGAACACCACATCGTATATAGGGTTTGCTAAAGTGACTTTCATAACAGTGCGGATAAGTTTCAGCAAAGGTACAACTTTTTTCGGCCGAATGCAAATAATGGCGGAGGAAAATGCACAGCGGGCGGCAATCTTTTGGCTTGCGGGCGGCGCGGCTACCGGGGGAAACTGCATCAAAAGCCAATGCTATATAAGTAGGGACGCGACCTGCCGAGTCCGCATCAACCCGCACATTATCAGGATGTTAGGTACAGCGGGCGCGGCAGTCCGCGTCCCCTACTGATTCAGGCCTTTTGATACACTTTCGGACGGCTTCCGCCGCACCGCCGCACCGCCTGGGTTTAGTTGAGGTGGCGGGTGTGTTGGGCGGTTAGCGGTGGACCGATAGTGAGCTACAAGCTTATCTTTAGCTTGATTATTTGGCTTATAGGCTAATTTTATGCCTTCAAAGTTGGGTTAATTATGGTGGTATAGATTGTCTATATAAGGGAACATTGCTTGCTCATGGCGTATGGCTTTTTCTATTGTCCATGATTCATCACCATCTTTGTACGTAAGCCACATGTGTAGCATCTTCAGACTTTGTAATTGCAACGTTTCGATTTGATGATGTATGCGCTCCATCTTAACCCCGGCAGATTCATTACTTTGCAGTGAATTAAAAGAAGATGAAACCATGGCGAGATTACCGAAACGGTTTAGATTGTCGCTATCCCATACATCTGATTTGCTATCTGTTGGTGTCTGAGGATGCAAGTGCTCAATAGAGCGATTCGCACGAAAGACATAGCGGTTGACTACGGCAATGAGTTCAGGATGATCCTTAAGCCATCCGTTATTATCATTGCGGTGATCCCAAAGTTCATAGTCGAGACGCCAAAACCAATACCTATCGACATCGTAATAATTGAGTTTTCCAACCAAAGGAATGTCATGATGTAGTTTGCGATCGATAGCCTTCAATTCTTCAAGTTCAGCCACGTCAGAACTATTGGGATTTTCAATTAGCCATTTTACGTATTCAGGCAACCAGCGGTAGAACTCGTTTTGATGTGCGACAAAGAGCATGGATTGGAATTTTTCGAGCCGATGTTCCTTATCTTCAGTCACAATGTCATATTCAAAGTCACCACTGGATTCTTGCCAAACTATCTTATAATCCATCAGAAGTCGGCACTTATAGAGTGTCTCAAGAAAAGAATCTATAAGTCCTTTTTCTTTCAGATTTGCTTCTTCAAAACGAGAAAGCAAATGTTCCGGTTGATAAAATTGCCTGGAATGTTCAATGTTAAGGGTAATGGCTAAAGCCATTAACAAAAGTTGTTCAAAAGAAATCAACATTTCTTTTGAGTATTCGGAGGATTCCGAATTATAATTATCTATTGGCGCAGGTTTTATTTGCTCAATTGTTTCAAAGGAATATTCCGAGCCATTATTGGCTGAGAAAATAGAATCGGTATGAGCTAAATCCGATTTATACGCCTCTCTTGCAGTTGACTTTTCGTCATCAGAGCCATCACAATTTGCCACAAGGCGTTTTCTTGTGTCTGCAATTCTCTGCCACGAATTAGATAGAGAGACTGAATTTGGGTGTCCGGCAACTAAGTCAACTAAAAGTATTTCGTGTTGTTTTAGCTGACGCCCGGTTGAGTTCATCGCTTCGAAATAGCGGTTTAGTTCAACCGGGTTGTCAACATAATGAGTAGGGAGATAGCTACAGAAGAGCGTAAGATTATCCCAAACATATTCCGAGAACTTTATAACATCAATCTTATTGTCTAAGCACCATTTTTTGATGAGCTTAATTGCGTCCTCCATTTGGGTATTAACAGCGGCAACTATAGCAGTTTGAGAGCGTTTTGAGATGTAATCGGAGTCTTCATCACGAGCTGAGAATACAAGGCGTTTGCCTCCGGCAAGGAAGCTATCCCAATAGGCACATTTTTCAGGTTGCAACTCTCTAAAAGCGATAGCCATTAAAGTAGTAACGGTCATTCGCTGCTGTCCATCTATCAAGTCAAGTTGCTTATTATTGGCATTAACAGCTATAGTCAGGATTCCGAGATAATAAGGTTCACCTTTGGGGTAGGCTTCATAAAGATCGTTCATTAGTTTGCATACCTGTTCGCCACGCCAAGCGAATAAGCGTTGGTAAATAGGCACAGCAAACACTATATCCTCAAAGCTCTCGGATAGCGACTTGGGGGTAATGCGTTCCGGCAAATTATGCATGTTAAAGTTCATATATTTCGTTTATTTTGCCTTTAATGCTTTTTTCAGTAACTAACGGGAACAATTCTTTGACCCCTTTACGGAGTTCATTGTAAAATTCCAATCGTTTTCCTCGTAATTCTTCATCTGAAAGAGTTAACGGATTGATTGAAATGGCGGCAATCGCTTCGGCTAAAAAGAAAGTCGGAGATGTAGCTTGATCAATCATCATTATGATACGAGAATTTTTTGCGTGTTCAAAGAGTCGTTTCTGTCTCATTTGACCGGACGAATAGCGGTCGTCAGCAATAAGAGAAGAAATGGCAAAAAATGCCTCTGCGAGATAAGAAGTCTTGAATTTAAGGAAGTAGCCGAATAGGAGTGTTTCTATGGCATCCTTGTAGTATAGATGTGTAGAATATTAGATGATAACGGTCAGAGTTTCATACACTGCTGTATTGTTGAACATCTGATATTGTTCGACAAAATTTTCTGCGAAAGCAAAAAAATGGGATCCGCCTTGGATTTTTTCATAGAATGAAAATCGTTCGCCAAACGGTGGAATTGCAGGTATAATAGGAGCAGCTACATATTCATCACGCACCGCATGGTCTGCTTTAGATGTATCGTTCAAGCGCATCCAAGCGCGCAATCGGAATATGTGTTTACCAATTGCGGTTTTTACATCAGCACCGGCTGTAGCTTCCGGAGCCATTTGCGGTTTTTGTGAAATCAATCTATCCCAACGAGAAGCAAGATGACGAGCCTGCTCAGTATTTAATACATATTGTAAATGATGGGCTTTCAGCAGGTCATAATCCGTTAGGGGTACACCCTTGGAGTTATGACTATTAAAGAAAGTGTAAGCTAAATCAAGTGAAGTGGACGCATTCAGAATAAGTATCCCGAAACGAATTGAGCTACCGGATTGTTCGGTGAAAATATCTCGCAATGTGCAGTCGCGTTGTTGACATAAAGATTTAACAATATACTTAGCGTTAGCAAGATTACGAACCGATTGGCTTGAACGTAAACTGCATTTAAGTAATGGCAGGGGCTGTTTAAATCCTAATGCCATAGCAAAAATGGTTAGAGTTATCAGACGTTGTTGGCCATCGATAATATCAAATTTGCCATCTCTTTCTTGTAAGATGATATTACCAAGGTGGATGTTGCCTGATGAAAAGGCAAGTGATTTCCAAAGATTGGTAATATTATCCTTATCCCAACAATAGTTTCGCTGATACTCCGGTATGTTTAGAGGCAAGGTCATTAGGCTTTGGAAATCAGTTTGCATGAAACTTACCTGTGAAGAGTCCCTATCATCAACAGTTTGGGTAACATCTAACTGTTTTGGCTGAGTGGTTGGATTGTGAGACGTCAATAAGAGTTCTAAAGATGGGGCTTCCTTTAACCCTGCATTTACGACAGGGTCAAGAATACCCATCAAGCGTTCAAATTCTGCGACAAGTTCTCCTTCAGAATCAAGATGTTGTACTTTTAGCCAACATCCTGTATTAGCATGATCCTTATGGTCAAACCATTCAAGTTCGGGAATGTTAGCAGTGGCCTTACGAACATATCGACGCAGTTCCAAATATTTTGAAGAAGCGTAATCATCTTCAAAGTGGAAAACGATACCTGCATCCCCAGGATTTTGATAATATTCATAGTGCAGGGACTTAATTTTTTCATTAAGTCCTTGCACAGATACCTGAATCCAACGATACCATTGGGAACTGCTATCATCATGATAATTTGAACTGACATCACGGTCACGCCAATACTGCTGCAGTCTGTCAGTTAACCCCGTTTTAATTTGAATAGCCATGACGAAAACAGTTTATTTGAGATTCTCCATTTCCTTGCAATGCGATAGTAAGTGGGGTTGCCGCATGTTCTATGAATCGCTCAAGTCCTTTTACATATCCCTCTACTCCGAAATCATTTACGGATTCGGATAGAGGCATGTCGGACAAAGAGAATTTCTTATTGTTCATCGTTTCATCCAGTTACGACCTCCGTCTTTTGATACGTAGGTGCCTTTTGTGGTTTGAGCCCAAAGTTCAGTGCCTCTAAGCATAAGTGTTTGGAAAGTACCATAGGAAGAACCGATGTACTTTCCGGTCCAGTTTCGACCACCATCGTGTGAAAAAATCACTCCTTTTTGGGTTGCGGCGTACACATCGGGACCAACTAAGCAGAGGTCAAAGAAAGTGCCGTAACACTGCGATGAGAACCGGCGAGTCCAGTTGCGACCATCGCGTGAATACTCGATGGCGTTATTAGATGGGTTGATGCGGAGCATTTCAGCCCCATATTGTAAAAGTTGTGCCATATTGTTAAATATGAAGTTTATGGTATTTATTTTTGGCAGTTTTTAGTAGAATTGTCGAAGGATTGTTTAGCTTTTATGTTCGTTGTACATTACGTTCATACCCCGAGCAATATTTGAAAGGTGTTGTCGTAGCTCTATCGGTTCTATAACTTCCAAGTCGTATCCGTATTTTAGAAATTCTTGAATTAAGTCAAATGTGGGCTTGACAAATACGGAGAATATAGAATAGTCCGGTTCGCTACAAATTTCTTTTTGCGAGTGGTGGAGCGGTAATGAACGTATATATTTTTGTTGGTCGTTTATAACTTTAAATATTATCGTTGTAGGCTTGTCATTAGTGCCAATAATGATGCCGAAACAGTTTTCAAAGATTGAAGCAGCATCGAAGTCTTCCGGTAGCTGAAAATGATTATCGGAAACTGAAAGGCCTAAGATTCTATCAAGCCCATAGACGCGTAATTTGTCATCGTACGGACTTCTTGCGAGAAGATACCATCGCTGCCGAAATATTTTCAGACAATACGGCTCAATATCAAAATTCCAAGGAGTATCGCTGAAAAAATTTTGAT
This sequence comes from uncultured Bacteroidales bacterium, assembly GCA_946011725.1. GTDB lineage: Bacteria > Bacteroidota > Bacteroidia > Bacteroidales > Muribaculaceae > CAG-873. Next base: position 12,466 of record CAMGBT010000008.1, read on the forward strand.
AACTAATATTAAGAGTGCAATTTTCTCGCATAGCTTCAACAATCTTTGTGAGGAACTTATTCCCTGAAGGGATATCCTCTACCAATATTCTGTTTTGAATCTGCCAAGCTTCCGTAATATTGATTCCCAAGGAGAAAGCATTTAAGAGCCAATTGCTTAAATTTTTGGAGTTGTCAACCTCTGTACGATTTATTCGATAGACTCTTTCCGGGCTTCTATCACAAATAATGTCTATATCAAATAATTCTTGAATTGCTTCTTTATATCGATGAAAAGTGCGCTCCGGAATTTCGGATTCTGCTCGTACATTAAGGGCTGAACGACTCCAGCGACGATTAATTTCGTCACGAGTTATACCCCCTGATTGATCAATCAAATCAATCAGCCACAGGTATCGCTTAAAGAGCTCAGCTTTTCTCATACAAATTATTCTGTTTTTAACTTGTCGGTAGGCAGCAGAACTTCGTAGATTTTGCTGTAACCTTGTTTCCCATTTTGATAATCACTCCAAATTTCCTGCATCGTATTTCTTACTCCGTCTGGAGAACTGATCATTTTATCCACGCCTAATGCCTCGCTAACTATATTTTTCAGCCGATTTTCATTAACGACAATATCAATAATGTCAGTTGAGATGTATGGCTTTAGTCCTGTATCTATGTTCGTGGTGTCAATGATAGCAGATAAAGCGTAAAACAATGGCTTATGTGATTGGGAAATTGAAGCGAGAGCAGCCTTTACAATCGGATCGTTAATTTGAGATAGCGTATATGCCCCCGGTAGCTTATCGTTTGATTGTACTACCACGATATCTGCGACTTCACGCATTATTGCAAGAGTCTCCTTAGCCCTCGCGCTTCGATTATCTCCTTCGATAGCGAACGGTAAGGTGCAAAAACATAAAATGTTTATGGTCAAAGGGCGACAAACTTTTAATATTTCAGAAATATGATCATTTGACATCTTTCCTCCGAGACCACAAAAAATATAAATATTTATGTAATTTGAATCTAATTGCTCTTTAAGATTAAGCGACATCTTATCATAATAAATAATTTGCCATTCCGATAGCTTGGAAGTATCGGAAATATCCTTTACTATGTTGGCACCGCACTGACCGATGCAAATAAACAAATTATTCATACGGATGTTTATTGAAATTATGTTGCAAAGTTAAACTCTGTAGCCGCCACAATGCGGCAGTCAAACAAAAAATCAAATCATCTATGTTTCGAGTGATATTGATTAACGTAAGGTTGTACTCATGCCTGTAAAGCAGCTGCCGGGGGTTAGTTGAGGTGGCGGGTGAAGAGGCGGGTGAGGAGGGCGGTGAGGAGGGAGAGGATGATTAGGATGGCGAGGATGGCGAGGATGTCGGGCGGGGATACGCGCACGGGATAGGTGGTGATGGTCATTTGGGAGGGGTCGCCGTTGAGGGTGATGAAGCCGCCGTATTGTTGGGCGAGGCTGAGGGCTACGCCGAGGATGATGCCAGCGAGGCCGCCGGCGAGGGTGATGAGTGCGCCTTGGAGCATGAAGATGCGGCGGACGAAGGTCAACGGGGCGCCGAGGCAGCGGAGGGTGTGCATGTTGTCGCGTTTTTCGATCACCAAGAGGGAGAGGGTGGAGATTATGTTGAAGGTGGCGATGATGAGAATGAAGATTAGCATGGCGAAGGTGACCCATTTTTCGACGGCAATCATGCGGAAGGCTTCGGGGTGCTGTTCGGAGCGGGTGGCGACGTTGAAGTGGGGTCCGAGGGCGGCGGCCACGGCGGTTTTGGCTTCGCCCAGAGGTCCGTTGGCGCGGAGTTGGATGGCTGAGGCCTCGCCTTGGTAGTAGTCGAGCAGCAGGCGGGCGGAGCTGAGGGGGATGATAACGGTGGCGCCGTCGTAGTCGACATGGTCGATGCGCACTACGCCGCTCACGCCGAATTGGTCGGAGAAGAAAGCGGCGGATGGGTTGGCGGGGTTGAAGCGGCCTACGCGGCGGGGCAGGTAGATGGCTGCGGAGGATATGCCGGGGCGCAAGTCGAGGTTGTAGGCCACGCCGATTGAGGCGGTAAGGGCGGGACGGCCGTCGGGCATGGTGACGGCGAATTCGCCGGCGAAGATGGCGGAATCGATGTCGACCACGTCGGGATATCGGTCGGTGACGCCGTGGAATGTGATGCCGTATTGGCGTTGGTCATCGACGATGAGGGCGCGCTCCGAAAGGGAGGGCATGGCCACGGCTACTTGCGGCAGCTGTTCGAGGCGATGGGCCAATGAGTCGGCATGCTGAAACACTTTGCCTTGGACGGGGGTGACGAGCAGGTCGGGGTCGACCACGCGGAAGTGCGAGGCCGAGAGGTCGCCGAAGCCGTTGAACACCGACAGCACGATGACGATGGCGGCGGTGGCCACAGCCACGCCGGCCATTGAAATCGCGGAGATGATGTTCACAGCCGCATGCGATTTGCGCGAGAGCAGGTATCGCAGGGCTATCTTCAGCGGGAGCATGGGCAGGGGCAGGTGCTACTGCTTGAGCAGGTTGTCGATGTTCTCGATGTAGTCGAGCGAGTCGTCGATGAAGAAGGAGAATTCGGGCATTTTGCGCAGGTCATTACGTAGTTTTTGCGCAAGTTCGTAGCGGATGGTTTTGGCGGATGCGTTGATGCTTTTGAGGACGTCGTCGGCCTTGTCGGAGGGGAATATAGAGAGGTAAGCGCGGGCCACGGAGAGGTCGGGCGAGACGCGGACGACGCTCACGGACACCAAAGTGCCGTGAGTTTTGGCGGTTTGCTGACGGAAGAGTTCGCTGAGCTCTTTCTGCAGCAGGCGAGATATTTTAGCTTGACGGGTAGATTCCATTGATTATAATAGGTAAGGGGTAAGAGTGGAGAGGTAAGAGGGGCTAAGATAGCTAAAAGAGGGTGGCGAGGCGCTCTTTGAGGATTTTGACGCCTTCGGAGGCGCCGGCGCGGATTACTTCCACGCCGTCGGGAACGGCGGCGGGGTGCGGGTCGATGTAGAAGATGGGCACACCGCGGCGCACGTATTGGATGAGGGCGGCGGCGGGGTACACCACCAAGGAGGTGCCGATGATGACGAACACGTCGGCTTCGGCCACAATGTTCACGGCGGGGTCGAAGTTGGGCACTGACTCTTGGAAGAAGACGATGTGAGGGCGCACGTAGTGGCCGTCGATGACGGTGGTGACGGTGGTGTCGAGGTGGTCGCGGTCGAGGGTGAAGACGCAGTCTTCATCGTCGATGGCGCGCACCTTCATCAGTTCGCCGTGCAGATGGAGCACGTTCGACGAGCCGGCGCGTTCGTGCAAATCGTCGATGTTCTGAGTGATTATGCGCACGTCAAAGTCCTTCTCCAGGTCCACCAAGCCGAGGTGGCCGGCATTGGGCCGGCAGTCAACGAGTTGGTGGCGGCGCTCATTGTAGAATTTGTGAATGAGGGCGGGGTTGCGGCGGTAGCCATCGGCCGAGGCCACGTCCATCACCGGATACTCTTCCCAAAGGCCGTCGCTATCGCGGAAGGTGCGGATGCCGCTCTCGGCGCTCATGCCCGCACCGGTGGAGATTACGAGTTTTTTCATAGGAGAATCAATTAAAATCGTCGGCGGAGAAGTTGATTACATTCGGGCCGGAGAGCGGTTCGGGGGCTGTGGTAGCAGCCGGAGAGGCGGGTGCTGAGGCGGCGGCGGGAGTCACCGGTTTGAGGCGTTTATCGCGCGAGAAAGTGGGTGTTTTGGCAAAGTTTTCGATGGCTGTGTCGTCGTCGAGGTCGTTGAAGGTGAGCAGGATATAGTTTTGTGTTTCCTTTTCGCGCTCGATTTGCTCCACTTTGTCGGCGCCGTACACGCTGCTGATAATGTTCTTGTCGATGGCGCCGGGGGCGGAGGCGGCGGGCTTGGTAGAGGGGGAGAAGGTGCCGGCTTTTTCGCCGATAGAGACGTCGAAACCGGACGCGAGGATGGTGAATTTGACCTTGTCGCCGAGGGATTCGTCGTAGGTGATACCCCAGATAACGTCCACTTCCTCTTCCACGCGGTTGATGAACTCGTTGAGTTCGATGGCTTCGGCGGTTTTGAACTTATCATTGGCGGTGCGTGAGTAGTAGAGGTTGAAGAGGATGCGTTTGGACGAGAGCACGTCGGTGTTCTTGAGCAGCGGCGAGTGGAGTGCGTCTTGGATGGCCTTGGTGACGCGGTGTTCGCCTTCGCCATAGCCCACGGCGATGATGGCGGTGCCGCCGTCGCGCAGGGTGGTGTTGACGTCGTTGAAGTCGAGGTTGATGTAACCTTTTTTGGTGATGATCTCGGCGATGGAGCTGGCGGCAGTGGAGAGGATGTCGTCGGCGGATTCGAAGGCACGTTCGAACTCAAAATCGGGGTAGATTTCGATGAGGCGTTCGTTGTTGACGATCATGATAGCGTCCACGTACTTGCTCATCTGCTCAGCGCCGGCGAGCGCTTTATTGATTTTGCGCATGCCTTCGAACATGAACGGAATGGTGACGATGCCGATGGTGAGCAGTCCGCGCTCTTTGGCGATACGGGCCACGATGGGTCCGGCGCCGGTACCGGTGCCGCCGCCCATGCCGGCGGTTACGAACACCATGTCGAGGTCGTCGTTGAAGATGGCATCGATGTCGGCGGCGGATTCTTCGGCGGCGGCTTGCGCCAGGGCGGGATCGTTGCCGGCGCCGCGGCCGCGGGTGGTGGTGGGGCCGATTAAGAGTTTATTGGGTACGGAGGAGGAGTCGAGCGCTTGCTTATCGGTATTAACTACCACAAACGACACATGCTCAACGTTTTGGTGGAACATGTGATTGACGGCATTGTTGCCGCCACCGCCCACACCCACCACGATGATGCGGTTAGGGTCTTGCTGAGCATCCGGGCCGGCGGTATATTTATCGAGATATTGAGTATCTTCAGGAGCCATAATTGATTAGTTTAAAGCGTTTTGGGGATGTGGCAGTGATTATTTATCGAGGTCGTCATCGTCGTCTTCGACGGGAGGCACGAAGTAGTCTTTAAAGCCTCTGAGGAAGCGAACCAGGTGGTTGCGGGTTTCGTTGGCGGTGGGGGCGGCGGGCGGGAGCTCGTCGGCGGGGTCGGGGTCGTCGATTAAGTCGGAATCGCTTTCGTTACCATCGACCACATAAGCCACGGTAGCGGTATGGGCGGCGGCCACCGGCTGCGCTTCCGGCTCGGCTTCGGGCTGCGGCTCCGCTACTTCAGGCTGCGGGAAGGTGAGGCATGAGTCGGTGAAATGGTCGGCAGCGAACAGGGCCAGGGCCACCACATCGATGTTGGCATTGCCGGCGCCGGTGCGCACGCGTTCGGGGGCGGAAGCCGGGCGCACGTGCATCTTGGTGCGGGCTTCGAGCATCTCCTTGAAGCCGCGCAAACGGGCGCCGCCGCCGGTGAGCACGATGCCGGCGGCCAATTCGCCGGGTTTGATATTGTAGGCAGCTATCAGGGCGTTGATGTTGGCGATGATTTCGCCCACGCGGGCCGACACGAAGTTGGTGATTTCGCGGGTTTCGGCATCGGTGATGGCATTGATGGCCACGCGGTCGGAGATGGCTTCGCCCTTGGTGCATTTAACGTTTTCGGCGGCGTCCTCGGTGATGGAGAGGCCGGCGCAGAGGTCGCGGGTGATGTTCGACGAGCCCATGGGGAGCACGGCGGTCATTTGCAGAGCGTCTTCGCGGTATACGGCCAGGGTGGTGGTTTCGGCGCCGAAGTCAATAAGCAAGCAGCCGATTTGGCGCTCGGAATCGGTGAGCAGCATGTCGGCCAAGGCCATGGGGCGCACGATGTATTTGCGGTTGATTTCCTCCTCGTGGGATTCGATTTTCAGGCGTTCGAGCGCGCGGCGGTTTTCGCCGGAGGCGGTGACGATGGTGAATTCGCCGCGGACGGAGTTGCCGAATACGCCGATGAGCTTTTTGACCTCGGCGTTGTCGACGAAGTAGCGGCGGTGGCTCACGGCGAGGATGTCGCGACCGGGCACCGGGGTGGCCACGGCTTGGCGGCGGAGGCGGTCGAGGGTGGTGTCGGTGATTTCAGCTTCCACGCCTTGCGACACGGTGGCTTCCACGTGCTTGGAGCAGAGCGAGCGGCCGCCTTCGGCCACGAACACGGTGGAGATGCGTCCGCCGTTGAGGCGGGGATTGTTTTCGAGGCGACGGATGATGTCGTCGATGCGAGCGGAAGCTTCGCGGGCGTTGAGCACGCGCCCATAGCGCACGCTACCGCCGGCGTCGGATTCTTCCACCGCCAGCACATTGATGGCCGCCTGCTGATCGACTGTGGCCACAATGCCTTTAATTTTCGAGCTGCCAATTTCGATGGCGGCTATATATCTTGGATCCATAGAGTTGAGTATTTATTTAGAGAACCGGTTTGTGTTATTGTTTCTTTGCAAGGATTGAATCGGGGATGGCGCTGCTCATGGTGGCGACGTCGTCGACATAGTCGGGCAACTCGCCTTCGGTGGGTAATATGCTTTGCTGCAGCTCCTTATCGCGGCGGGTGGCCACGATGCTGCCGCGCCATTTCACCGAGATGGTGTCGTAGGTTTCCCAACCGCGCACCGGCATCACTTTATTGTAGAACACGGTGAGGCGGCGGAATTTGTTGTCGACGCAGGTGGTGTCGCCGAAGTTGATGACGTGCCCGCGGATGGTTGGCACTAAGATGATGTCGCCGTTGGCTTGCTGCTTGACGGTTGACACCAGCGCGTCGGCCTGCGGGTGGGCGGAGATGTAGTCGAGCAGCGGCAGCAGGCGAGTGACGGGGTGCTGCGCGGTGAAGTGCCCGAGCACCACGGGGACGTCGAGGTGATAGCGGGGCTCGGCGCCGATGCGCTTGCCTTCGTAGTTGACGTAATACGACAGGCCGTTGTCGAACACGCGCGCCACGGGCTGCATCGACACCACCTCAATGACCAGGGTGCCGTTATTGGAGGCGTAGACATTAACCGTTTGGAACTTGTCGCAGCTGCGGAGCTTGCGTTCGAGCGAGTCGAGGTTGACTTGCGAGCGCGGCCGCGAAGAAATCCACTGCCCGATGTTGCCACATTCATGCACTACGTCGCTGTCCGACACGAATCCGCTGTGGATGGAATCCACCAGCGCGATGCGATAGCCGGCGTATGGGTCGGCGGCCGCCACTGCCTTAGTGATGGGGAGCATCACGATGCAGTAGGCCACTAACAGCAGCGTTAAAACGCAGTATATTATGCAGTTACGGTTAATCATTCGGGTAAGAAATGCAATGTTCAGGGTCGATTTCGCGGCAGAGACGGGGCACTTCAAAGCTGAGGTCGCCGGCTCCGAGAGTCAATAGCACCTCAAAGTTACGATTTTTCATCGTATTTACAAAATCTTTCTTCAAAATCAGCGATTTATCTGCCACGGTGACGCGGTCGAAGATGATTTTGGAGGTCACGCCGGGAATAGGCTCCTCGCGGGCGGGGTAGATGTCGGCGAGGATAACGCTGTCGGCCTGCGAGAGTGCGGCGGCAAACTCGGGGGCGAAGTCGCGGGTGCGGGTGTAGAGGTGGGGCTGGAATGCCACGGTGAGGTGGCGGTTGGGATAGAGCGCGCGCACCGAGGCTATGGAGTTGAGCACTTCGTCGGGGTGGTGGGCATAGTCGTCGATTACCACCTTGTCGGCTTTGAGGTGGAACTGGAAGCGGCGCTCCACACCGGGGTAAGATGCCACGGCGCGGCGGGCGGTCTCGGGGTCGAGTTCGCCGGTGAGGTAGCAAGCGCCGAGGGCCGACACGGCGTTGAGCACGTTCACGTCGACCGGCACGCCGAGGTCGATGTCGGCGATGCGGCCGCCGGGGTACACGAAGTCGAAGGTGATGTGTCCCTCGCTGCGGCGGATGTTGTCGGCATGGAAGTCGCCCTCGTCGCGGTTGAAGGTGTATATCTTAACGCCTTGAGGCACACGCGGTTGCATCTTCAATCCGGTGCGCATCAGCAGGAAGCCGTCGGGCTTGATCAGCTCGGTGAAATGGGCGAACGATTCGAGGTAAGCCTCCTCGGAGCCGTAGATGTCGAGGTGGTCGGGGTCGGTGGCATTGACCACGGCGATGTAGGGTCGCAGTTGGTGGAATGAGCGGTCGTATTCGTCGGCTTCGACCACGGTGTAGGGCGAGGTGGGGCTGAGGATGAGGTTGGAGTTATAGCCCAGCAGGATACCGCCGAGGAAGGCGTTGCAGTCCACCGCGTGAGAGTGGAGGATGTGCGCGGCCATCGACGAAGTGGTGGTTTTGCCGTGGGTGCCGGAGAAGCACAACGACTTGGTGGGGTTGGCTATGTGGCCCAGGGCGGCGGCGCGTTTGAGCAGGTTGAACCCGCACTCGCGGAAGAAGGTCATCACCGCCGAATCGTGCGGCACGGCCGGGGTGTACACCACCATGGTGTCGGCCGCCGGGGTGCGGAATTCAGCAGGCACGGCGCGCTCCACGTCGTCGTCGAAGCAGATGTTCACGCCCTCGGCTATGAGTTGGCGGGTGAGCGGCGAGGGGGTGCGGTCATAGCCGGCCACGGTGAGCCCGCGCGAGAGGAAGTAACGCTCCAACGCGGCCATGCCGATGCCGCCGGCGCCGATGAAATATACTCGTTTCATTTCGTTTGCTGATGTTTAAGGATGATACGCTCGGCAGCGTCGACGATGCGTTCGTCGGCGTCGGGCAGAGCCATTTTCAGGATGTTTTCGCTCAGATGCTTGCGGGCGGCTTCATTGGCCACGAGACGGCGGATTTCCGGCACCAATTTTTGGTGGGCGTCGGCATCGAGGATCATCGAAGCGGCGTGGCGGTCGGCCAGGGCGAGCGCGTTCTTGCGCTGGTGGTCTTCGGCCACGTTGGGCGAGGGCACCAAGATGGTGGGCTTGCCCAGGAGCTGGAGCTCGCTGATGGTGCCGGCGCCGGCGCGGCTCACCACTAAGTCGGCGGCGCGGTAGGCGGTGGCCATGTCGGAGATGAAGACGGTGGCGCGCACGTCGGCGCGACCCTTGACGGCGTCGATGCCGATTTGCTCGCCGGCCTTGCCGGTTTGCCAAAGCAGCTGGGTGTTGCCGTCGAGCAGAGTGTCGAGGCCGTCGGCGATGGTGGTGTTGATGGTGCGAGCGCCGAGGCTGCCGCCCACCACCATCACCAGCGGACGGTTGGGGTCGAAGCCGAGCGAGGCCTTGGCCTGCTCGGGGGTGAGGGACACTTGGAACAGCGCGGCGCGCACCGGGTTGCCGGTGAGGGTGATCACCTCCTTGGGGAAGAAGCGCTCCATACCGGGATAGGCGGTGCAGATGGCTTCGGCCTTGGCGGCCAGCAGTTTATTGGTGACGCCGGCGTAGGAGTTCTGCTCTTGCAGCAAGGTGGGCACGCCGGCTCGTTGGGCGGCTTTGAGCGTGGGGCCGGAGGCGTAGCCACCCACGCCGATGGCTATCTGCGGGCGAAATTCGCGCACGATGCGGCGCGCTTTGAGGATGCTGCGGAAGAGTTTGAACAGCACGGGGATGTTGCGCCACAGGCGCTTGCGGTCGAAGCCGGCCACGGGCAAGCCTACGATTTCGTAGCCGGCCGCGGGCACGCGCTCCATTTCCATGCGGCCCAGAGCGCCCACGAACAGGATTTTGGCGTCGGGATTTCGCCGGGTGATGGCGGCTGCGATCGACAGGGCGGGGAAGATGTGGCCGCCGGTGCCGCCGCCGCTGATAAGTATGCGTTGGAAAACTTGTTCGGACATAATCAGATTTGAGAGGGGTTATCGGTTGCTAAATGTTCGGGGAGCGAGCTGAGCTCGTGGCGGAAGGCGTCTTCGTCGTCGTTATTGCGAGCGGCCCATTTCGACACGGAGAGCATAATGCCCAAGGCCATCGAGGTGGCCAAGATGGATATGCCGCCCTTGGAAATCAGCGGCAAGGGCTGACCCGACACGGGGAACACGCCCACCACGATGGCCACGTGGAACAGCGCCTGCAAGCAAATCACCAGCGCGCACCCTATCACTAACAGGCACGCCGGCGAACTCTTCACAGTCATAGCCAACCGTCCCGCTCGCCCTAATAAGAATAGGTACAATAGTATCACTATGCAGGCCACCACCGCGCCTAACTCTTCCACGATGATGGCGAAAATATAATCGGAGAAGGCCAGCGGCAAGCGTGCATTCTCGCGCGATTTGCCGATGCCTTGGCCTACCAGGCCGCCACGCGCTTGCGCCATGAAGCTCAGCTGGGCTTGCTTGTTGCTGTCGTCGACCGGTTCTTTCCACTTATCCCACACCAAATGGCGGGCGAAGCGGCCTTTCCACGTGAAGGCGCGGTTGTCGGCATCGTGGCTCTTGACATCTTCTTGGTTGATACGCGCCAACTCGATTTCCTCCTCGGTGGCTTCGTGGCTCGATGCCGAAATCACTTTATACGCCAAAGCGATGCCGCCGAAGGCCATGTACACCATCAGCACCACACCCAGCTTGCGCCAGCTGATGCCGCCGATAATCATCATGCCGATGGAGATGCTCATCAGCAGCAGCGTGTTGGTCAATCCTTGGTTGAACAGCAACGCCGACGAGCCGCCCACCAATATTGCCGAGAGAACCACGCCGGCGGAGGCCACATCGTTGCGGCCGTTCTCGCGGGTGCGATAGCGGCTCAGCAACAGCGCTATCCCCAGAGCCACGGCCAGTTTGAGGAACTCGGCCGGCACAATCGTTTGGCCGAAGATTTGGATGGCGCGCAACTCGCCGTTAATCTTCGTGCCGCATATCAGCACCAAGATCATCAGCACGATGGAGCCGACCACGTAAAACGGTATTACGCGGATGATGCGAGTGTAGTGAGTACGTTGAAGCCCCAACATCAGCAGGAAACCAAACACCAAGTAAACCACGTGGCTAATCAGCGGCTTGAAGATGTCGTTGACTCGCACCTGCTGGCTCGAGGCGCTGAACAGCTCGATGATGGAGAAAATCACCAAACAGATATACGAGCCCCAGATGAATTTGTCCGCTCCGTGCTCGGTAGTTTGAGCGGTAGCGGTGGATGTGTCGGCTTTTTCGCTCATAATTATCAGTGTTTGAGAGAGTTAACTAATGCTTTAAACTGTCGGCCGCGGTCTTCGTAGCTCTTGAACAAGTCGAACGAGGCGCAGCAGGGCGACAGCAACACGGTTTGGCCCGGCTGAGCCAAGCGGCGGCACTGCTCCACGGCTTCTTCGATGGAGTGAGTGTCGACAACGGGCAGGTCGGTGTGTTGGCCGAAGTAGTTGAGTATCTTGGCGTTATCCTTGCCCATGGCCACGATGGCCACCACTTTCTGCTTCACCAGCGGCAGGATTTCGCTATAGTCGTTGCCCTTGTCCTTGCCGCCGAGGATGAGCACGGTGGGGCGCTTCATGGCTTCGAGGGCATACCAGCAGGAGTTGACGTTGGTGGCTTTGGAGTCGTTGATCCACTCCACTTGGTCGATGGTGCCGGCCGGCTCGAGGCGGTGCTCCACCCCGGCGAAGTCGCTCAGCGCCGCGCGGATGTCGTCGCGGCGGATATTGAGCAAGCAAGCGCTGATGCCGGCGGCCATGGAGTTGTAGATGTTATGCAGGCCGTGCAGAGCCAAGTCGGCGCGGGGCATGGTCAGCGAGGTGCCGGGGGTGTTGATCACCAACTCGTCGTTGGCATCGATGTAGGCCACCGTGTTCTCCTCCTGCTTCTCGGCGAAGGGGAACATTCCGGCCTCGGTGGAGATTTGCTTGAGCTGGGCGGCGATTACGGGGTCGTCGTTCCAGAAGATGAAGGCATCCTGCGGGGTGAGGTTTTGGAGGATGCGGAATTTGGCGTTGACATAGTTCTGCATCTCGTAGCCGTAGCGGTCGAGGTGGTCGGGGGTGATGTTGAGCAGCACGGCGATGTTGGCCTTGAAGTCGTACATATTGTCGAGCTGGAAGCTGCTCAGCTCGATCACGTACACCGGGTGCGGGTCGCGGGCCACTTGCAGCGCCAGCGAGTTGCCGATATTGCCGGCCAGGCCGGCGTTGATGCCGGCGCGGCGCAGGATGTGGTAGATGAGCGAGGTGGTGGTGGTTTTGCCGTTCGAGCCGGTGATGCACACCATCTTGGCGTCGGTGTAGCGGCCGGCGAACTCAATCTCGCTGATGATGTGAATGCCTTGAGCCACAGCGGCTTGGATCACCGGTGCGGTGTCGGGTATGCCCGGGCTCTTGATGATTTCGCCCGCGGCGAGCACCTTCTCCATGGTGTGCTGTCCTTCCTCAAACGGAATCTGCTCCGCTTCCAATACCGCGCGGTATTTCGGAGCGATTGAGGCATATTCGCTCACAAACACGTCAAAACCCTTGTCTTTGGCAAGGATGGCAGCGCCCACGCCGCTTTCGCCGGCGCCGAGCACCACAATCAAACCTTTTTTTGAAATATTTTGCATAATCAGCGGATTTTAAGAGTCACAAAAGTAATAACGGCCAAGATGATGCCGATAATCCAGAATCGGGTGGTGATTTTGGCCTCGGGAATGGGGGCTAACGGCTTCTGAATGAGCGCCTTGATGCCCGCGTTGCCCGGTTTTTGGAAGTGATGGTGGAGCGGCGCCATCTTGAAGATACGTCCGCCGCCGGTGCGCTTGTAGTAAGCCACTTGCAGCATCACCGACAGGTCTTCGATATAGAACAGTGCGCACAGAATCGGCAGCAGCAGCTCCTTGTGGATGAGCACCGCAAAGATGGCGATGATGCCGCCGAGGGTGAGCGAACCGGTGTCGCCCATAAACACTTGCGCCGGGTAGGCGTTGTACCACAAGAATCCCACCAGCGCGCCGATAAAGGCGGCCATGTACACCACCAACTCCTCGCTCTGCGGGATATACATTATATTAAGGTAGGAAGCGTAGATTACGTTGCTCCCCAAGTAGGCCATGATGGCAAGCGACACGCCCGCCACGGCCGACAGGCCGGCGGTCATGCCGTCCAAGCCGTCGTTGAGGTTGGCACCGTTGGAGGTGGCGGTGACGATGAACATTACCACCAGCAGGAACACCACCCAGCCGCCCACTTCGGCCGCGTCGCCGCCCATCCATGAGGTCAGCCACGAGTAGTTGAAGTTGTTGTTCTTGACAAACGGCATAGTGGTTTCGGGGCTCTTGGCCACCTCGGTGTCGTACACCACGTCTTCCACGCGGGTGGTCTCGGGGCTGATAATCTCCTGATTATGAACGAATACCATGTCGGAATTATAGTACATCACCCCGGCTAAAATGATGGCGATGCCCAATTGGCCGATGATTTTGTACTTGCCTTTGATGCCGTCCTTATTGTGCTTCTTTAGCTTCATGAAGTCGTCGAGGAAGCCCAGAGTGCCGAGCCACAGCGTGGCGAAAATCATCAGCAGCATGTAGGGGTTGGTGAGGTTGCCTATCAGCAGGCAGGGCACCAATATCGACAGGATGATGATTACACCGCCCATGGTCGGCGTGCCCGTCTTCTTGGTTTGGCCTTCCAAATCGAGGTTGCGCACGATTTCGCCCACTTGCATCAGCTGCAAACGGTCGATAATCTTGCGGCCGATAACCATGCCGATTATCATGGCCAACACGAATGCCACGCCGGAGCGGAAGGTGATGTAGCTCATCAGGCGCGTGCCCGGCACATCAAATTGCTGTAGATATTCAAACAGATGGTAAAACATATCAGTTAAGCGGTTGATTTATACTGTGGTACGAGCGGAGAGAGCGGCGGCCACTTGCTCGCGGTCGTCGAAATGGAGCTTTTGCGAGCCGATGATTTGATAGTCCTCGTGGCCCTTTCCGGCGATGAGAATCACATCGCCCGGCGCGGCCAGAGCCACGGCGGTGCGGATGGCTTCGGCGCGATCCACGATGGCCAGGGTGCGAGCGGCCTGTTCGGCCGACAGCCCGGCGCGCATCTCGGCTATGATGGCGGCGGGGTCCTCGCTACGGGGGTTGTCAGAAGTAAGTATCACGCGGTTGGAGCGGGCGGCGGCTTCGGCGGCCATGATTGGGCGCTTGCCGCGGTCGCGGTCGCCGCCGCAGCCGCACACGGTGATCACTTGGCCGGCGGGGGCGGTTTCGCGTATGGTGTCGAGCACGTTGACCAGCGCGTCGGGGGTGTGGGCATAGTCCACGATAGCCACCACGCCGTCGGCCGAGCGGAAGGGCTGGAAGCGGCCGGCCACCGGCGTCATGGCCGAGATGGCGCGGCGGGCGGTGTCGGGGTCCACGCCTAAGAGGCAGGCGGCACCGTACACAGCTGTAAGGTTGGAGGCGTTGAAGCGGCCCACGAACATGGTTTCAACCTCCACCCCATTGAGGCTCAGCAACATACCATCGAGGCGGTCTTCCACCACCTTGCCGCGGAAGTCGGCACCGGAGCGCAGCGAGTAAGTGTGGCGGGCGGCGCGGGTATTCTGCAGCATGATGGGGCCGTTGCGGTCGTCGAGGTTGGTCAGGGCGAACGCCTCGGGCTTGAGGCCGTCGAAGAACGACTGCTTGGCGCGCAGATAGTTGGCCACGGTGCCGTGGTAGTCGAGGTGGTCGCGGGTGAGGTTGGTGAAGATGCCGCCGTCGAAGTCCAACCCGGCGATGCGGTGCTGGGCGGCGGAGTGGCTGCTCACCTCCATGGCGGCGAAGGTGCAACCCTCGGCCACCATTTCGGCCAACAGGGCGTTGAGTTCCAACGGGTCGGGGGTGGTGTGAGTGGCCGGGACGCGGCGCTCGCCCACGCGGTTCTCAACCGTGGAGAGCAGCCCGGCGCGCCAGCCGAGCATACCGGCCAACTCGTAGAGCAAGGTGGCGATGGTGGTCTTGCCGTTGGTGCCGGTCACGCCCACCAGCTTAAGCCGGCGCGAGGGATAGCCGTGCCACCATGAGGCCAGCTGGCCCAGGGCCACGGAGCTGTCGTCCACGCGTATCCAGGCCACGCTCTCGGGCGCGGCGGCCGGAATCTCTTCGCACACGATGGCGGCGGCGCCGGCAGCCACGGCGCCGGCGATGAAGGCGTGGCCGTCGACGCGGGTGCCGCGCACGGCCACGAAGATGGAGCCGCTACCCACGGCGCGCGAGTCGGCCGTGAGCGCTGTCAGCTCCGGCTCTTCGGCCGGACGCCGCACTTCCACTGCGGCGATGGCATCTATCAGAGCATTGAGTGTATGTTGCGTTAAATCGTTCATTGTCTTGAGGTTATGTTAATTTTGGCTGAGGGTTACAGTTACTTTGCCGCCGGGCAGCAAGCGCGTGCCGGGCGCCGGACTGATGCCGGTGACATAGCCCGTGCCGGTGAAGTTGACCACCAAGCCGGAGCTTTCGATGGCCACCAGCGCCTCGCGGATGCCGAGGCCGCGCACATCGGGCACCACATTCTGCGCGATGCCGGCGCGCCCGGCGCGCAACACCGCCGCCGAACCCACATTGAGGTCGGTGCGGAGCACGCTGTAGCGGTCGCCGTCGTGCGAGCCGTAGAAGGTGGGCTGTTTGGTCACGTGTTCCGGCAGGTTGTCGGTGAGGTTGGTGGAATTGTTGAGCATGCCGCGAGCGTAGAGCTTCAGCGCGGTGTTGAGCATCACCACGCCGCCGGTGTACGCCGCGCCGCGCGGATAAACCGGCGCGCTGAACACCACGATGCACGTGTACTTCGGATTCTCGTAGGGGAAGAAGCCGCAGAAAGTCACGGTGTAGACATTATCCAAATAGCCGGGCACAAACTTCACCCCGGGTATCTTCTTGCCGTTCTTGTCGCGCGGATACTCGCGAGCGATGCGCGAGGTGCCGGTCTTGCCCGCAATTTCCACAATGTCATTGCGCAGGTTCTTGGCGGTGCCGCCTTCGCCCCAAATCACCTCGTGAATCATTCCGCGCAGGATGGCGGCATTTTCGGGCGTCATGGCCGGGTCGCGCACGTAGCTCACCGGGATGATGGAGTCGCCGTCGGGGCCGTGGATGGCTTTCACCAAGCGCGGGCGCACGAATCGGCCGCCGTTGGCTACCATATTGTAGAAGGCGCAGGTGTACAACGGCGGCACCTGTGTGGCGTAGCCGTAGGCCATGCGCGAGAGGTTCACTCGGCCGCCGGCCTTGGGGTCGAGCGTGGGATAGTACGGCGAACGCTCGTAGGCCATGCCGGTGCGGAAACGGTCGAAGAAACCCAACTTGTAAAGGTCGGTACGGAAGCCGTTGAGGTCGCCGCCTTCATAGTGGTGAGCCACCAACTTGGTCATGCCGATGTTCGACGAGTATTCGATAAAGCGGCTCACGGGCAGCGATCCGGGCGAGTGGGTGTCGGTGATGGGCTTGCCGCCGGCATAGGCGTAGGAGTGGCCGATGGAGTAGACTTGGTTGACGTGGGCATAGCCTTCTTCCAAGGCCGAGGCCATCGAAATCACCTTAATCACCGAGCCGGGCTCAATGCCTTCCACCAAGCGGTTCTTGGCTTCCAACAGGCCGCCGTGCACGGTGTCCGGCTCCAAGTTGGTGATAGCCTTGATGTCGCCGGTGGCCACCTCCATTATCATGGCGCACGCCCAGCGGGCGCGGCTCTCGAGCAGCATCTTGCCCAATTCGTACTCCAAGATGTCTTGGATGGTGATGTCGATGGTGGTGGTGACGCTGTAGCCGGGGCGCGCCGGCTTGATCGGCCAGTAAATTTCGCCACGGGTGAACACGGTCTTCTGCTTCAGGCCGTCTTCGCCGTAGAGCAGGGTGTCGAGGGCGCGCTCCAAGCCGGAGTAACCGTGGATGCGGCCTTGGTATTCGTTCACGCGGCCGATGCTGAACGAGGCCATGTCGCCGTAAGGATAGCGACGGCGCATCACGCGCGAGGTCACCAAGCCGGTGTGGTTGCTGTTCGTGCTCCGCTTGAAGTAGGGGAACTGCCGCACGCGCACCATTTCTTCGAACGGTATCTCCTTCAGAATGTAGTACGACCGACTGCGCTTTTTCTTGGGCAGCTGCATCGGCGCGTAAAGCAAGTCGTGCCACTGTTGGCGCGTCTTCTGCGGATAGTATACGGCTAAGGTGTCGGCCAGCGAGTCGAGGCTGGCGAGGTATTCCAACTCGTTGATGCGCGAGGCGCGGAAGTCGATGCCGATGTTGTAGTAGTTGAGGTTGGTGGCCAGCAGCGAGCCGTCGGCGGCGAAGATTTCGCCACGCATGGGCATGATGGTGTCCACCTTTTGGAAGGTGCTGTCGGCCTTGCGCATCCACTCGTCGCGGTCCACGCACGTGGTTTTAATCAGCATTAAGATGCAGCACAGGGTGAGGAACAGGCATAAGAACGATACCAGCACGTAGCGGCCATAGATGTGCAGGCGGCGGGTCTTATTCTTGACCGGCTGCGGCTGCGCGTTCGAGGATGAGGACGAGGATGAGGATGCCATGGCTTAATATGAGATTTTGAAGGGTGGACGTTCTTGGATATTAAGGTTAAGATGCAGTGAATCAACCATTTGCTGCATGTTGCTCTCGCAGGTGGCGCTCATGTACTTGGCGCGCTCGCGCTGCACGTCGGCGCGGGCCACTTCCAGCTGCACCCGCATATTGGCCGTTTGCTGCATGGCCGTCATGCAGTCGAACCGCACCGAGATGTACGATAGCGATGCTATCACCACCAATATCACCGTGGGCAAGTGCTTGAGGATGAAGCCCGACGAGATACCTTCAACCAAACGGTTGGTATTCACCTTTTTTGACCAAAAATTCAGATGTAATTTCATTGCTGCTGCGGGTTTTCGCGCTCGGCCACTCGCAATTTGGCGCTGCGGCTGCGCGGGTTGCGTTCTACTTCGGCTGCATCGGCCACGATCGGCTTGCTGCCTATCGGGCGGAAGGGGCGCTCGCTGCGGCCGTACAGGTCGGTCTCCACCTTGCCGGCAAAATTGCCCGTGCGGAGGAAATTTTTCACCAAGCGGTCTTCGAGCGAGTGGTAGGTGATGATAGCCAAGCGGCCACCGGGCGCTATCACCTCAGCCGTTTGGCTCAAAAACTGTTTGAGGGCATCGAGTTCGCCATTGACCTCGATGCGCAAGGCTTGGAACAAGCAGGCCAACTCTTTCTTGGCGCGACGGCGGTCGAGCAACGGTTCGGCCACCGCAATCAGCTGATTCACAGTGGTGATAGCCTCGGTGCGGCGCGCGTTGGCCACCGCCCGCGCTATCCGTCGGGCCGACTGCAACTCGCCGTAGAGGTAGATCACGTCGGCCAACTGCTCTTCGCTGTAGTCGTTGACCACCTCCACCGCCGACAGGCCGCCTTGGCGGTTCATGCGCATGTCCAACCGCGCATCCGCGCGGAACGAGAACCCGCGCTCGGCATCATCGAAGTGGTGAAACGATACGCCTAAATCGGCCAACACACCATCAACCGCCTCCACACCATAGTAGCGAAGGAAGTTGCGCAGAAAGCGGAAGTTGCTGTAAACCATTGTGAAACGCTCGTCGGGCAAGGCGCCGGCCAACGCGTCGGAGTCCTGGTCGAACCCATACAGATGGCCCGCCGCCGACAGCCGCTCCACGATGGCACGACTATGGCCGCCGCCCCCGAATGTGGCATCCACGTAGATGCCCTCGGGTCGGATATTGAGCGATTGAAGCGTCTGCTCCAGCAGCGCCGGAATGTGGTAAACTTGTTCTGTCGCCATTCAAAAAAGTGCACTTTGAAATTTCACCGCAAATTTCGCAATTTTTGCGCCAATTTACAAATGAAAACAGCAGAAAATGCACTGAAATCCAAAAAAGTTATTAACATTTTGCCTTTCAGCGCATTTTTCACCCCTCCGCGGGTTTACAATTGCAAATTCCAACCCGTTTTCCGACTACTGTGTCAAGAGTAATTTTTCGCAGTAGTCCTTTTGACACACTTTCTCCGCCCACCATCATCCCGGAGCCTTTTTGCAAATGCTTCGAGCTAAGCTCATCCGTCCGCGTTGCTACCTACCACCATTTTTGCCGCAAAAAATCATCGCTTTCACTACGCTAACCCGATTTTTTTGGGGGTTAGCGTAGTGAAAGCGATGATTCTGCCGCTCTGTCCGCGCTACATGTAGTTGCCTCCATCTGCCTGCCCAAGCCCTGTTGGTCTACTGAGCCGGTAGAGAGTGTTTATGTGTAACTATTCAACTATCCACCCGCAGGCAGGGATAAACGAATAAAACGTAATAACGAACCAACGAAAAAAATAAAAAATACGTTCTACGTTTACGTTTTACGTTGAAAAAGTCGTTATTTCGTTAATTCGTTTCTTCGTTTGCCTCAATATCGCCGAGCATGGCTGAGTAGTTACGTTTATGTTGATAAATGTTAAAGTTGTTAAGAAATGGTAATATCTTTTGGAAATAGAAGATTATTGCATACCTTTGCATATCGTTTAACAATAAATTATTATCGAAAGATGAAAAGCAAATCAAGTTCGTTGCGAAAGATGATTGTGGCCTGCGGTGTGTTGTGCGCGCTGTTTGTGGCCTTCATCAGCATCCAGTCTGCGGGAACGTTGAAATATATCTTCGACGGCTTCCCCCTCGAGATGGCCGACGTAAAGTGGCTGTGCATTACTTTGGTGGCGGTGCGCTATGTCCTCGCCGTATCCTTGGTATGTATTTTGATGGTGTTCTTAATGAAAATTTGGCGCGGCGCGGCAGCCGGCAAGCTCTTTATCCGCGGCAACCACCGGTGGCTGTACGCGCTCTCGGCCACCTACTTCATCTACTCCTTGGTGGATGGCAATGCCGGCGGTATCATCAACCACGGCATTCGCGAGATACGAATTTACATCAACGAGTACATGCTCGTGACCTGCTTCGTGTTGGTGGTATTTGCCAAGCTGTACTCCATCGCCGTGGAGGTGAGTGAAGAACAAGAACTTACAATCTGACAGCCATGGCAATCATCGTAAATCTCGACGTGATGATGGCGCGTCGTAAAATCACCCTGGGCGAGTTGGCCAATCGCATTGGCATCACTCAAGCCAACCTCTCCATCCTCAAAACCGGCAAGGCCAAAGCCATCCGCTTCAGCACCCTCAACGCTATCTGCACCGCCCTCGACTGCCAACCGGCCGACATCCTCGAATTCCGCGCTGACGACTGACCCTCAGATTGATTGCGTAGCGAATACATACCAACTCTTATCTGCTTCTCTTCGTTGGATGTAGCCTTTGTCGGCCATACTGCTCAGCTGCTTCTTTACCGCCCGCGCCACAATGCCTGCTTTGCGCGCGATTTCATCGATGGTGATATTCGGAGCTACGGCGATTGCGTTCAGAATTATCGCCGTCGATGGACTGCGGAACACAATCTTCTGTCCATCATACCACCACACGTTGGCAGATGTTTCCGTTGCGAATTCTATATTATACTTTAATTCGCTTTCAACCAACTTGGTGAAGTAGCTTACGAATGCGGAGACCTGTTGCAATGAAGCATGTGCCCCGTCCGACGGATTTGGCCCCACTTTGAGGTCGCTTTGATGCAGCGCCTCAAGATACTTTTGCTTGTCTCTTGTTCTGACCACAATCATGGGCCAATCGTGCCGTGCCAAAATGTAGTTGACCAGCAAACGCGCTATGCGGCCATTACCGTCCTCAAACGGATGGATTCGTATATACCGATAATGGAATAGTGCGGCAAGCTCTACCGGGGAATAATCGCCCGCCTGTTCGGCTTGGTTATACCAATCCACAAGATCGGCCATCAACGCCGAGGTTTCTTCCGGTGATGCGTATTCAAAGCGGTCGCCATAACGAGTAATCACACTATTCGGGCGCGTTTTATACTGCCCGGCATGAATCACATAACTCGTTTGCACCCCGCCGGGCAAAGTGCGATGCACTGTGTAATCTTCGCGAAGCAACACTTGATGTAACTGGCGGATGAAATTCTGAGTCAACGGAGTAGCTTCCAATTTGACCATCTCTCGCATCATTTCAAAGCTCACCTGACTGGCTTTCATATCGGCAAAATCTTTCAAGTCACCGTCGCCACTGACCTTGCCTAATAGTAGAAGCAATTCGGTCTGCCCATATGTAAGCGTATTGCCTTCAATATGGTTGTTATTGTAATTGTAGTCCACCGTAAATCGTTGGCTCAGCAGATATTGCTTTCGAGCGGATAGCGGCTGAAGTGCTCGCCATTGATTGTAGAGTTGTTCAATTTTTTTCATATAGCAAAAAGCAAGTTTGAACGTTCACTAAGTGAACGTTCAAACTTGCTTTTTATTGTGTATCAACCAAAAAACCTTGGCTACTCACGTAGCCAAGGTTACAACATTTCTATTATAAGATTATCTTACTATGATTTTTTCTGCCTTGGTGGCGGTGCGGCGGATGTAGAGGGTGCCGGGGGTGAGGGCCTCGGGGGATATCTCTACGCCCATGGGGGTGAAGTAGCGCACGGTGGCGGCGCTGTCAGCTTCGATGGTGGCGGCGGATGCCACTTCACCGTTTTTGATTACTATGGAGGTCTGTTCGAGCACGTTATCGGCGGCGTCGAGGGTCTTAAGCTCGATGATGGCGTCGGCGGTCAGGTCGGCTTTGCCGATGCTCCAGGGGTTGGTGGCGGCTTGCTGCCATGCGGGTTCGGCCATCAGCAGCGGTGCGGGGGTGTCGGCGGCGGCGGTGATGGGAACGATGCGGTACCACAAGGTGGCGGCGGCGGGAGCGTAGACCACGATGCGTGCGTTGGTCTCGTCAACGCGGATTTCGAGCGCTTCGGGGAATGTGACGTTGGTTTGCAGGTGGTCTTCGTCGGAGGTGAGGGTGGCGGAGACGTTCACCGTGGTTGAGAATTCGTAGGCCTTGTAGCTGTTGCCGTTGATGGATGAGGGCACGGCTTCGAGACTCGGGGTGGCGAGGTAAGCCACGGGCAGGGAGATGGTGCTCTTGAACCAGATGTTTTTGTTGATGGGTTCGAGGACGGCCTCGGTGACGCCGGCTTGGAATATGTCCAATTTAGCGATGGCGAATTGGTAACCGTTGACTTTCAGCGCGTTGTAGTTGGCCTCTGTGGCGGTGGCGGGTTGGAGGGCGGCGAGGTAGTCGGGGATGTCGTGTTGGTATGCCTGGTCGCCCCAGAGACCTACGTTACCGTAGCTGAGGTCGCTGCACCAGTCGCTGTTGGAGTATTTGGCGGCGAAGCCGTCGATGCCACTGACTGTGCAGACGAAGGCGGCGGAGACGTTGGCCTTTTCGTCGGTGGCATTGTACTCGCTCAACAGGCGCCAATCGGTGACTTCGACTTCCACCGCGGGAGTGGGGAAGAGGGCGGCGATTTGCTGCTTGGTGACGGTGGCGGTGGTACCAATCACGCCGTCGGACTTGGGAGTGATGCCGATCACGTAGTCTTGCGCGGGGTTGGGGTTGATGAAGGAGATTTTCACGGCGGTGCCGTTAACGGTGCCGAGGTTGACGGAGTTGAGAGTGACGTCGTAAGAACCGCTATTGGCGGGGTCGTTGATGTCGAAGGCAAACTCCAGCACGTTGGCTTCGGACGACAGGCTGAGCTTAGGCGAGCACTCCACCTGACTAACGCTGACAGCCACATCGCCGATGGTGGCCACCTGCGTCGTTGACTGCTGCGTGAGCGGCGTGTAGCCAATCTCAATGGCGGGCACATATTTGTCAGGATTTGAGCCAATCGAACCTGAGGGAATACCTAATTCGGAGGGAGAGGCTTTAGTTGCTGAATATGAACCACTTGTACAAACGCTGTACTCTAAAAAATTGCTGCTTGGACCTTCAAATTCAAACCCATCCAACTTACATGTCCACGCTACGATTAAGCTACCTTCACCGGCATATTCAAATGGCTCATCGAATTGCACAGTGATTTTCGGATGCATCTCGGTATAATAGCATTCTTCAAGATATTCATTCCAACCTGCATCATCACTGCTGATGATTTTTCCGTGGTGCACATTGGGATCGTTTACATCGATGGTAAACCACTGACTTTTACCTCCATCTACAGGGAAGGTAGTTGCATCGGATATGAATGCATAAACATCCACTTCAAAACCACCTGAAATAGAGTACATCTCATCATTCGGATCGATTGCAAACGCAATAGATGAAATCTTGGCAGATTTGGCGTTTAACCCATCATTGCCATAAAGGGCATCAAGCATTGACTTGGTATAGATTGCTTGGGAATAGGAGTAATTGTAGTCTAAGGTGATAGGCGTAGCGACAGCAGATTGGGCTGCTTCCAAGTCGGGATTTTCGAAATCGCCCACGGCGAAGGTGGTGGGTTCGCCTTCAACCACGCTGGGAGCCGGCTTCTCAGTCACCACGGTGTAGTCTAATGAGAGGTTGGGCAGGTACTTATCTGAGTTTGTGTAATCAGTGATCATGGCCTGCGAGTCGCTGTGATAGATGAGCGAGCGGGTATCGCTGCCCGGACACCAACCTGGGAAATATTGAACATCAACGCTAAAATAAGCATAGTCGGTTACAGTGCTTTCGCAGACGAATGTAAATACTAAACTTTTTCCTTCGTATTTAATCGGTTCTGGGAAAGTAATGGTTACCGGCGCTAAACCTGAACTATAGGCAACTTCAGGCCATTCTTCGCCAAGTTCTCCGTTCTCAACAGCATTTTCGTATGTGATTGTGGTAGAACCTTGTACGGCAGATGAGTAGTCGAACATCACCGGCTTGTCGTTTTCATCAAGTGCGAAGGCGGTTGCATCAACGTTTTGTGCGTAAGCAGTGACATTAAAATTCACATCATACGCAGTGTTTACATAGATATAGAACGTAACGGCGGAGATTTCGGCGGTGGTGACGGTGCCGTCGGCGGCTACCGAGTAGATAGAATTGAGTTCGGCGTTGGTGTAGAGGCATTGCGCGCCGGAATAGGCATATCCCGGGTTGATTGGGTTGCCGTACTGCGAAGTCTTACCGTCGACGCCGATGAGGGTGGATCCGGCCGAGGCTGTCGCGGCGGTGGCCATCAGGGCGCTAATGAGTAGTAATTTTTTCATAAGCAGGGAGTTAACTGGTTAGCGGATGGAGATTTTGGTGGCGGTGGAGCCTTGGCGCCGGATGTAGATGCCGGCGGGAGCGTTGTCGGGGTCCACTTCCACGCCTTGGAGGTTGTAGAGGCGAGCGGGCGCGGCGGTGTCGGCGGCCACGGAGGCGATGGCGTCAGTGCCTTCGGTGTAGTAGAACTTGACCACGGGCACGAGCTTGCGCGGTGCTTGGGCGTCGGCTTGCACGCCGCTGTCGTAGCAGGCTTGGAAGGAGTCGTAGTCGTCGCCGTAGCTCATATTGGTGTAGGCGTTGGTCTTCACGGCGTAGGTGAGGGTTACCGACGAGTTGACTTCCTCGTCGGAGGTGCGTTGGCTCCACAGGGTGATGACCAAATTTTCGCCGGCGTATTCCAACGGGCGGTCGAGCACGAAGTGGATTTCCTGGTCTTCCATGTAGTACAGTTCCACCTGGTATTTGAGGGCGGAGGAGGGGGCGGTGGGGTCGTAGGTGTACCATTCGTACTGCTGGGTGTCGGGGTTCTTGTAGAACTGCCCGGCGGAGGTGTTCTCAATCAGCAAGTTAAGGTCGGCTTCGAGCACGCAGAAAGCGCCGTCGTCGCCGTATTTGAAGGCCACTTCGGTGATTTTCGAGGGCGCTTCGGCCAAGGGCGCGAGCTGGTCGGCGGTGTAGAAAATTTGGTTGCCGGAGTAGACGGAGTACCACTGGAACGGTGCGCGTTCCCACCACGAACCGTCGCCTTCGCGCGCCTCCTCGGCCGTCGGTTCGTCGAAATTGCCCACGGTAAACGATTTCACCTCGGGATCTTGGGCCATGGCCGGCAGGGCGATGGCCGCAATAAATAATGCAAGTAAAGAATGTTTCATAAGACTATCGTGAATAGGTTTAAAACCGGGTCGCGACTCGATGCCGCAACCCGGCTGAGCGAAGTAAATTATTGGATTACAACCTTTTGCGTTCGGTTACCTTGGCGGCGGATATAGAATCCGGGGGCAGCGGTGGCGGCGTCGACTTTTTGGCCGCTGAGGTTGAACAGTTCTACGGGCGCATCGGCATCGTCCACGGCAGCAGACTGCACACCGGCTTGGAGGTCAACGTATTGCAAGTCGGAATAGGCCGAGTACGAGACATCGTAGTCCCAGGGGTCTTCGGGGTCGTTGTAGTACACGCTGATGGCCATCACGTCGTAAGCGAGGTGAGTGGCGTCGTAGCGGTACTGCAAGGTGGGGAAATCGTAGGACGTGGCACCGCTATCCTCCTCGGTTTCAGCCACTTCCACCAGGCGCAGGGCGGTGTCGCCCGCTTTGAGCTGCTGCGACACGGTGATGTCGTCCAAGAACGAGTAGCAGGCGGCGTAGTTGCCTTCTTCATCGTCGGGGAAGCCGTAATCGGTGTAACAGAGGTAAGTGTCGTGGATGCCGTTGTCGAACTCGGCCACGAAGGTGTTCAAGCCGGTCTCAGTGAGGGTGAACATGCGAGTTTGCGTATCGAAACCGTTCGATTCAAGCTCCACCTGGGCGCCGGCATAACCCACCACGTTGATGGTGACGGTGAAGCGGCCTTCGTCGTTGGTGAGGTCGATGTAAGGCGAGTAGACGATGCCGTCGACCATACCTTTGGAGAACAGCGGCAGGTAGATTTGCCAGTCGGGAGTCCACGCCCATTCCAGCTCATCGAGGTCCACCAACATATCGTCGGGCACATACGGTTCGATGGTGCTACCCTTGCTCACCAGCGAAAAATCCTCTTGGAGGATGGCATACTCGCCGTCGGAAGGCACCACCACCGGCTCAAATACCATCACCTGATAAAGCGAAGCGCCGGTGTAAGCCTCCCAGTTGGCCGTGAAACCGTCAGGAGTAACATTTGTGGCGGGCAGCGTGACCGGAGCCGACGCCCCGCGCGACACATTCTTAGCCATTTTCAACGGCGCAGCCGCTACAGCCGCCACGCCCATGGCAAACAAGCAAAAAAGAGTGTAGAATTTCTTCATACGCGTGTAATTTAAGTAAGATTTTTACGATCCATTAGAATTGTACGCCGCAAATTTACAACATTTCAAGCAAACTGCCAAAGAAAATCACAAAAAAATTGCAATTCTCCAAAAATTTCCAATTAGCAACGTCAAATTTCCACCGCAAAATTAGCAAATCCACCCCACCCCCACAATAGCGAAAAGTGAGTAAACCAGAGCAGCTCGGCTTCCGCCTCGCCACAGGACCCAAAGCGGGCGGCACCGCGAGCAGCGATGGGCGCTACCGCGCCGCTCGGCTTCCGCCTCGCCACCGAACCGCACCGTGGTTGGCGGGGCGGAGCCTTTTTGCACTCGGCTCCGAGCGCTTGCTCGGGCGGCGGAGGCCGCGGGCCGGGCGCTAAAAAAGCCCCGCCGGAGGTGGGGCGGGGCTTGTGTATGAGGGAGGGTTGCGGATTAGAGTTTGGGACCGGCGGCTACCAGGGCTTTACCGGCTTCGTTGGTCTCGTATTTCTTGAAGTTTTTGATGAAGCGAGCAGCGAGGTCGGCGGCTTTGGCGTTCCATTCGTCGGCGGAAGCGTAGGTGTCGCGGGGGTCGAGGATGGCGGGGTCAACGCCGGGGAGTGCGGTGGGCACGGTGAAGTTGAACACGGGGATTTGTTTGGTGGGAGCGGTGAGGATGGAGCCGTCGAGGATGGCATCGATGATGCCGCGGGTGTCGCGGATGGAGATGCGTTTGCCGGTGCCGTTCCAACCGGTGTTCACCAGATAAGCCTTGGCGCCGGATTGTTCCATGCGCTTAACGAGTTCTTCGGCGTATTTGGTGGGGTGGAGTTCGAGGAATGCTTGGCCGAAGCAAGCGGAGAATGTGGGAGTGGGTTCGGTGATGCCGCGTTCGGTGCCGGCGAGCTTAGCGGTGAAGCCGCTGAGGAAGTAGTATTTGGTTTGTTCTGCGTCGAGGATTGATACGGGGGGCAGAACGCCGAATGCGTCGGCGGAGAGGAAGATTACGTTCTTGGCAGCGGGGCCGGCGGAGATGGGGCGAACGATTTTTTCGATGTGTTCGATGGGGTAGCTTACGCGGGTGTTTTCGGTAACGCTCTTGTCGGCGAAGTCGATGTTGCCTTCGGCGTCAACAGTAACGTTTTCGAGCAGGGCGTTGCGACGGATTGCGTTGTAGATGTCGGGTTCGCTTTCTTTGTCGAGGTTGATAACTTTAGCGTAGCAGCCGCCTTCGAAGTTGAAGACGCCGTTGTCGTCCCAGCCGTGTTCGTCGTCGCCGATGAGGAGGCGTTTGGGGTCGGTGGAGAGGGTTGTTTTGCCGGTGCCGGAGAGGCCGAAGAAGATGGCGGTGTTTTTGCCTTCGTAGTCGGTGTTGGCGGAGCAGTGCATAGAGGCGATGCCTTTGAGGGGGAGGTAGTAGTTCATCATGGAGAACATACCTTTTTTCATTTCGCCGCCGTACCAGGTGTTGATGATGACTTGTTCGCGCGAGGTGATGTTGAATACAACGGCGGTTTCGGAGTTGAGGCCGAGCTCGGCGTAGTTGGTGAGGCGAGCTTTGGAGGCGTTGTAGACGATGAAGTCGGGGGTGAAGTCGGCGAGGTCTTCAGCGGTGGGGCGGATGAACATGTTGGTAACGAAGTGAGCTTGCCAAGCTACTTCAACGATGAAGCGAACGGCCATACGGGTGTCTTTGTTGGCGCCGCAGAAGCCGTCGACTACGAAGAGGCGTTTGCCGCTGAGTTCTTTGATAGCGAGTGCTTTACAAGCGTTCCAGGCTTCGATGGAAGCGGGCTTGTTGTCGTTTTTATATTCGTCGGAAGTCCACCATACGGTGTCTTTGGAGTTTTCATCAAGGACGATGAATTTGTCTTTGGGGGAGCGGCCGGTGTAAACGCCGGTCATAACGTCGATGGTGTCGAGTTCGGTTTTGTAACCTTTTTCGAAGCCTTCGAGGCCGGGGTCGGTTTCGAGAGCGTAGAGTTCTTCGTAAGTGGGGTTGTAGATGATTTCGGTGGTGTCCGAAATGCCGTATTTAGCGAGGTCGGCGCGGATGCCGGCGATACGGGCTTTTTTGATTTCTTCTAAGTTGCTCATTTTGCTGTAGAGAAAAGTATGATGTTATTATTGTTTATCTTAGAAAAAGTAGCGAATGAATAACGATTGGCGAAGCCAAATTGTTTTCGGCTGCAAATTTACGAAATTATTTGGATATGGCGAAATAATTAAAGAAATTTTTCAGTATTTTTAATTTTTGGGTGGATGGGGATAGCTGTTTTAGCTATTTTGGCTATTTTAGCTATTTTGGCTACCTTGCGCGAAGTGGGCGACGATGGCGCGGGCGCGGGCGTGACCTACCACGGCGGCGAGCTCGGCTTCGGTAGCGGCTTTGACGCGTTTGGCGCTGCGGAAGTGGGTGAGCAGGGCGGTGCGGGTGCGGGGCCCGATGCCGGGTATGGAGTCGAGTTCGGAGGTGATGGCGGAGGCTGAACGGCGGTTGCGGTGGTGGGTGATGCCGAAGCGGTGGGCTTCGTCGCGTAAATGTTGCACAACACGCAGCGACTCGCTGTTTTTGTCGATGTAGATGGGCACGGAGTCGCCGGGGAAGAAGATTTCTTCGAGGCGTTTTGCGATGCCTACCACGGCGATTTTGCCGCGGAGGCCAATGGCGTCGAGGGCTTCGACGGCGGCGCTGAGTTGGCCTTTGCCGCCGTCGACCACGATGAGTTGGGGGAGCTCCTGACCTTCTTCCATCAGGCGGGTGTAGCGGCGGGTGAGGACTTCGCGCATGGAGGCGAAGTCGTCGGGGCCGACCACGGTTTTGATGTTGAAGTGGCGGTAGTCTTTCTTGCTGGGTTTGGCGTTGCGGAAGACCACGCAGGATGCCACGGGGTTAGTGCCTTGGATGTTGGAGTTGTCGAAGCACTCGATGTGGGTGGGGAGTTCGGAGAGGCGGAAGTCTTTTTGAATCTGTTCGAGTGTCTTGCGGATTCGTTGTTCTGGGTTGTGTTTGGCGATGTGTTTGAGGTCGTCGAGGCGGCGCTGGCGGGCGTTGCGCTGACTGACTTCGAGCAGGCGCATTTTGTCGCCGCGTTGTGGGGTGATGAACTCCACGGATGGCATGTCGGTTTCGGGGGTGACGGCGGTGACCACGCGGCGGTATTCTACGGCGAATTGCTGGGTGATTTCGGCCATAGCGTAGTCGAGGATTTGGCCGGCGGGTTCGTTGAGATTGCGGCGGTAGTGGAGGGTGACGCTGCGGACCACGGTGCCGGCGCGCACGTGCATGTAGTTGACGTAGGCGTCGGTATCGTCGTCGGGGGCGTCGAGGCCGAAGACGTCCACGTCGCCGGTGGTTTGGGAGATGATGACGCTGCGAGCGTGGTATTTTTCGAGCAGTTGGTATCGCTCTTTTAGGGCTTGCGCTTCTTCGAATTTGAGGTCGGCGGCGAGGCGAGTCATCTCGGCGCGGAGGTAGTCGAGGATCTCGGCGGTGTCGCCGGAGAGGATTTTTTTGATGTGGGCGATGTAGTTTTGGTAGGTGTCGGCATCGATTAGACCGGTGCAACAGCCTTGGCAACGTTTGATATGGTACTGCAAGCAGAGGTGGCCGGCGCCGCGGCGGAGGTATTCGGGGGTGATGGGGAGGCGACAGGTGCGCAGGGGGGAGATTTGGCGGATGAGCTCGAGGATGGTTTTGGCCACGGCTTGGTTGGTGTATGGGCCGAAATATTTTGAGCCGTCGCGCACGTAGTGGCGGGTGATGAATACTCGGGGATACATCTCGTTTGTGACGGCAATCCAGGGGTAGGATTTGTCGTCTTTGAGCAGGACGTTGTAGCGCGGGCGATGCTCTTTGATGAGGGCATTTTCGAGGTTGAGGGCATCGTTTTCGGTGGGGACGACGATGTACGACATGTCGGCGATGGCTCGCACTAACATATTGGTGCGGAGCACGGGGTGTTCGCGGTTGAAGTACGACGACACGCGCCGGCGCAGGTTTTTGGCCTTGCCAACGTAGATAACGGTGCCTTTGGCATCGTAATATGTGTAGACGCCGGGGGTGTCGGGGAGGAATGACACCTTTTCGCGCAACGCTTCTGGTTTATCTTGCAGTGACATATTATGTAGGATACAAAGAGCGCAGCTAAAGCTGCTACGCCGGGAGACGAAAAGGGCGGGCGGGCTTTCTCGGAGGGTATTTATGCAGGCGAAGTACGAAGGAACGAGGGTGGTCGTTGGTTCGTACTTCGCTGTGGGGCCTCGCGGGGCTGATTAGTATGTAATCAGGGAGGTTACGTCGACGCCTTCGGGGAGGTTTTGGCGACCACCGAGGGCGGAGATTTCGATGATAAAGTTGATATAGATTTTCTTGGGGTTGAAGCTCTTGACGAGATTGTAAGCGGCGAGCATGGTACCACCGGTGGCGAGTACGTCGTCGTGAATTACCACGATGTCGTCTTCGGTGATGGCGTCGCGGTGCATTTCGATGGTGTCGGTGCCGTATTCTTTGGCATAGGATTGGCTGACGGTGTCGGCGGGGAGTTTGCCGGGTTTACGGGCGGGGACGAATCCGGCGCCAAGTTCGAAGGCGAGGATGGAGCCGCCGATGAATCCGCGGGATTCGATGCCAACGACTTTGGTGACGCCTTTATCGCGGTAGAGTTGGGAGAGGTCCCAACCGATGATGTGGAGAGCGCGCGGGTCTTTGAAGGCGGTGGTGAGGTCCTTGAAGATGACGCCCTTGGTGGGGAAGTCGACCACGTCGCGGATTTTCGATTTGATGTATTCCATTATTCAGACTATGGTTAAGTGTTTGATTATTTGCTATTTGGGTGGTTAGCTGTTCCACGTGGAACACTGATTAACGATTCATGAGTAGCAGCAGGATATTGGCATCGCTGGGCGAGACGCCGGGGATTCGGGAGGCTTGGCCCAGGGTTGAGGGGCGTTGCTTTTCGAGTTTTTGGCGCGCCTCGGTGCTGAGAGCTGTAACGGTGGAGTAGTCGATATCGTTCGGAATTTTTACATTCTCGAGGCGGTGAAGTTTCTCCACGTTGGCTTGTTCGCGTTCGATATATCCGCGATATTTGATCAAAATTTCGGCGGCTTCGACTATCTCTTCGCGGCGATTTTCCGGCAGGGAGGTTATCAACTGGGCGAGGTCGTCGATGCATTCGGCGAGCATTTCGATGGTGACGCCGGGACGGGCTACAAGGTCTACGGCTTTTTGCGTTTGCTGCAAGGGGGCGCTACCGATGCGCTCGAGCATCGATGCAACTTGCTGCGGCTTGACTGAGGTGGTTTGTAGCAGCTCCAAGATTTGGTCGCGAAGAAGGCGCTTTTCTTCCATCAATTGGAAGCGTTCGTCGGTGGCCAAACCGATGGCGTGGCCGCGAGGTGTGAGGCGCATGTCAGCATCATCTTGGCGAAGCAAGATGCGATATTCGGCACGCGAGGTGAACATTCGATACGGCTCGTCGACGCCCTTGGTAACGAGGTCGTCGATGAGTACGCCGATGTATGCTTCATCGCGTTGGAGCGTAAATTCGTCTTTGCCTTGCACGCGTAGGGCTGCGTTGACACCGGCGACCAACCCCTGTCCGGCGGCTTCCTCGTAGCCGGTGGTACCGTTGACTTGACCGGCGAAATAGAGGTTTCGCACGAGGCGCGTTTCGAGGGTATGATGCAGTTGGCGCGGGTCGAAGAAGTCGTATTCGATGGCGTAACCGGGTCGGTAGATTTGTACATCTTTGAGCGCCGGGATAGTGTGGAGTGCTTCGATTTGCACCATCATCGGGAGCGAGGAGGAAAAGCCGTTGAGGTAGAATTCTTGGGTGGTTTCACCTTCAGGTTCGAGGAAAAGTTGGTGCTCGGTTTTGTCGGCGAAGGTCACAATCTTAGTCTCGATGGAGGGGCAATAGCGCGGACCGATGCTTTGGATTTGGCCGTTGAAAAGGGGTGAATCTTTCAGGCCGCTACGGAGCACATCGTGAGTGGCTTCGGAGGTGTAGACGGTGTAGCAATCTCGTTGTTTGAGCTGGCGGTGCACATCCGGCAGGAAGGAGAATTTGTGGAAATCATTGTCGCCGGTTTGGGGCGTAGCGTGCTCCCAATGGATGCTGCGGCCATCGATGCGCACAGGTGTGCCGGTCTTCATGCGGTCGGTGGTGAACCCGAGCGCTTTGAGTTGTTCGGTGATGCCATGGGCTGCCGGTTCGGAGATACGACCGCCTTGGAACATGGTGCGACCGATATGCATCAAGCCGTTGAGAAAGGTGCCGGCGGTGAGGACAACGGCTTTGGCGCGGAATTCGGCGCCTTCAACCGTGCGCACGCCTTCTACGCGCATATCGTTGATAATCAGCTCGTTGACGTTGTCTTGCCACATATACAGGTTGGGCATATTCTCGAGCGTATCGCGCCACATTTGTGAGTATTTGGTGCGGTCGCTTTGCGCACGCGGACTCCACATGGCCTGACCCTTGCTGCGGTTGAGCAAGCGGAATTGAATGGCGGTGCGGTCGGTGATGATACCCATCAAACCGCCGAGGGCATCTATTTCCCTGACAATCTGCCCCTTAGCAATGCCGCCGATGGCCGGATTGCAACTCATTTGGGCGATTTTGTGCATGTCGAGAGTGATTAGAAGCGTTGACGCTCCCAATCGCGCGCTGGCGGCCGCGGCTTCACACCCGGCATGGCCGGCGCCAATCACAATCACATCATATTCAAATTTCATACCTTAATATAATGTATTAACAATCCAACATGGCAAGGGCGGCGTTCTCATGGGCTTCCATGATTTCGCGTTCGCCCGGGCCTTTGTCGTTGATGCCGCAGAGGTGGAGGACGCCGTGGATGACTACGCGGCGGAGTTCGCGTTCGTAGGGTTGACCAACCTGCTCGGCGTTGGTGGCAACGGTTTCGAGCGAGATGAACATGTCGCCGTTGATTTGGCGGCGGCGGGTGTTGTCGAAGGTGATGATGTCGGTGAAGTAGTCGTGTTGCAGGAACTGCCGATTCACCTCCAGAATTTTTTCATCGCTGCAGAAGATATAACTGAGCGAGCCGACCACGCGATCGTGATCAGCGGCAACTCGTTCGATCCACTGCTCGAGCGCCGGCAGCGGCAACTCTTGCGGAAAATCTACGCCATCAGCGAGCCATTGGAAGTTTGCTTTCATTACAATTCAAAAATAACTTGCAAAGATAGGAAATTTTCGCCACAAAACCAATACTTCGCAAAATTTTGCCAAAATTTTTCCGGATTGATGAAAAATTCCGACAAAAATTTGGGGCCTATTTTGGTATGATTCAGCACATTAACCGCAAAACAAGCCGCTGAGAATGGCCACGAAAGCCGTCGCTCGGGCAGGCGGGGGCAAAAAAACGGCCAAAATCAAGCATGCTTTTACGCAGCGCTGATGGCAAAAAGTCCCCTACCCTACCCCGCTCAGCCGACGCGCCGCTCGGCTTCCGCCTCGCCACAGAAACACCCCGCGAACGGCTGCGCGGAAATTTTTGAAAATGTGGGCGGAAATTTTTGTGTGTCAGATTATTTTTGTAAATTTGCAGAAATTTTAATACTTATCACTTATATCTAATTTTTACCATGAACATCTTTACACGTCTCGTGTGCGGCGCGTTATTGGGTGCATCTGCTCTGAGTGCCTCTGCCGCTACCTTCGTGGGCGAACGTAGCGACTTCCGCGATGAAACGATCTACTTCGCCATCACCACCCGCTTCTATGACGGCGACCACTCCAACAACACTTACTGCTGGGATGGCGTCAAAAATGTCAACGACCCCGAATGGCGCGGCGACTTCAAAGGCTTGATCGCCAAGCTCGACTACATCAAAGCACTCGGCTTCACCGCCGTGTGGATTACACCGGTGGTGGAAAATGCTTCCGGCCTCGACTATCACGGCTACCACGCATTCAACTTCCAAAAGGTGGATCCCCGCTACGAAAGTGAGGACTGCAAATTCCAAGACCTCATCGACGCTGCCCACGCTCGCGGCATGAAAATCATCCTCGACATCGTGCTCCAACACACCGGCAACTTCGGCGAAGAGCATCTCTGCCCCATGTTCGTGAAGGACTACACCAAGAACCTGTCGAACATCAACACTTCGATGCTGCTCCACCCCGAAACCCAGCTGCCCTCGAACTACTACAACCTGCCGGCGGGCCAGCAGTACAGCGCGCGCCTGTCGCTGATGAAGAACGTGGACGGTGTGAACCACGACGTGCACAACTATTGGCACCACTATGCCCACTTCAACTGGGACGATCCCTCGCGCTGGTGGGGCCAAATCGCCGGTGACTGCGTTGACCTCAACACCGAGAACCCGGCCGTGTACAACTACATCATCGAGTGCTACGGCAAGTTCATCGAAATGGGTGTGGACGGCTTCCGCATCGACACCGGCGGCCACATCGCTCGTCTGACCTTCAACAAAGCCTTCGTGCCCGGCCTGCTCGCCATCGCCGAAAAGCATAAAGACAAACGCGGCGGTGCACCGTTCTTCATGTACACCGAAGTCTGCGCCCGCTCGCAAGAGGTTATCTACCGCGGCCAGAACTACAACTGCTCGCCCTGCTTCTATACATGGAAGGAAGAGAAAGACTACGCATGGAGCGATGACCCCGCCGAATGGGAGAACGAAGTGGTAATGGAAGGCGAATACGGCAACGCTACCAATGCTAAATCCGTGCTGCAACAAGCCGAAGACTACCTCGGCCACGACTTCACCTTAGCCCGCTCCAACAACGCTTGGCTCGACGGCAACAACTACCGCACCGAAGACTACTCGCAATACTCCGGCCTGTCGGTAATCGACTTCCCCATGCACTGGCGCTTCCGTTCGGCATCCAACGCCTTCACCGTGCGCTCCCAGGACGACCTCTACAACGATGCTCGCTACAATGTGGTATACGTTGACTCACACGACTACGGCCCCGACGGCGCCGACGGCTTCCGCTACTCCTGGGGTATGGACAACTACGCCGAGAACATGTCGCTGATGTTCACCTTCCGCGGCATCCCCTGCCTCTACTACGGTTCTGAAATCGAATTCCGCGCCGGCTGCATTATCGACAAAGGCCCCATCGAAGCCCTCAAAGACACCGGTCGCGCTTACTTCGGCGGCTACATCGAAGGTTCGGTAAACGTGTCCGACTTCGCCCAATACTCCGGCGCCACCGGCAATATGGCCGCCACGCTTGCCAACCCCCTTTCGCTTCATATTCAGCGCCTTAACCAAATCCGCGCCGCCATTCCTGCGCTGCGCAAAGGCCAATACTCCTGCGACGGTTGCTCCGGCTCGATGAGCTTCAAACGTCGCTATGTGGACGCCACCACCGACTCCTACGTGCTGGTGACCATCAGCGGCAGCTCCACATTCACCAACATCCTCAACGGCACCTACACCGACGCCATCACCGGCGACGTGAAAGTGGTTACCAACAACACCCTCACCGCCGAATGCTCCGGCCAAGGCAACATGCGCATCTACGTGCTCACCACCGACAAGACTCCCGCCCCCGGCAAGATCGGCACCGATGGCAAGTACCTCTACGCTACCGCTCCCGTAATCGCTGACCAACCCGGCTACGATGGCAACGAAGAACCCGAAGACACCGAAACCGTGCGCGACACCACCCCCGGCACCCCCGGCACCGGCGGCGGCTCCGTTGAAGAGCCCGAAACTCCCATCGAACCCTCGATGAGCGAAGGCGAACAAGCCGTGTTCTTCGAATCCACCCAAGGCTGGACCGCCGTGAACGCATGGATTTGGACCTCCGGCACCAACTACACCGGCGGCTCATGGCCCGGCCAAGCACTCGCTTACTTAGGCAACAACGTGTGGAAATGGTCATACAACGGCGAAGGCAAAATCGCTAACGCATTGGTAATCTTCAACAACGGCTCCACTCAAACCTCCAAAGACGGCTGGGAATACGTCAACGGCGGCTATTACAACGACAACGGTTACGTGAAGACCATCGAAGGCGCCGGCGTAATTCCCGACGAACCCACCACCCCCACCGACCCGTCGACCTACACCGCTTTCTTCAACAACACCGTGGGCTGGAGCGTGCCCTATGTATACGCGTGGAACAAAGCCACCGGCAAGACCTACTCCGGCTCGTGGCCCGGTAGCGCTATGGTCCTCGATTCCGAATCCGGCTACTACAAATTCACCTGCACCGTCACCGAAAATAATCCCGACATGATGATTATCTTCAACAACAACGGCTCGCCCCAAACCGCCGACCTCACCTTCTACAACAATGGTGTGTACACCTTCGAAAGCGGCTTCACCGGCGAATACTTCAGCTCCGTGAGCGACCTGCAAGCGCTCAACCTGAAGGTATACGTAGCCAACGGCCAACTCGTGGTGATTTCGCCCGAGGCCGCATCGGTGAACTTGGTACGTGTGGACGGCTCGGTAGAACGCCTCCAACTCCACATCGGCATCAACACCTTCGACCTCCCTCGCGGTTTCTACATCATAAACAACACCAAGGTAGTCCTCTAATAGAAGAATCCACCTAATAACCAAGGCGGCGACCCAAACGGGCCGCCGCCTAATTTATCAACATTTCGGACGAGCAAGAGCTCGAAGCAGGTGCAAAAAGGCATCCGCGCGAAAGCGGCGAACGAAGAAACGAAGCACTAAATAACGAATTGCTCAATAATAATAGTTCGTTATTTCGTTCTTCGTAGTTTCGTGATTCGCTTTTTGCGTTTAGGTCGCAAGAAGGGAGCGGAGGTGAGTTGGTAGAATCGATGGCGAATTCTGTTAAATTTTTGCGAATTTCACTAATTTTTGTTGATATATCGAAAAAAGTTTGTAACTTTGGCGAATTATTGATAATGTGCATTATTCTGCAGTAATATCGTCTAAAAAAATCGTATAAAACAATAACAAAATAATAACTAATTAACAATCTAATGAGACTAAAACTGTTCTTAATCGCGCTGGTATCTGCAGTGTTGCAGATTTCGGCTCAAACCGCCACCGTTAACGGTTTGGTGGTTAGCAGCGCTTCGGGCAATCCGGTGAGCGGTGCGCAGGTGTCGCTGCAAAAGGCGGCCGCCGCATCCTTCACGAGTTTCAACGGCGACTTCCAGCTGAAGTCCACCCCCGGTAGCGACATCATTATCATCACCGCCGACGGCTTCGAAAGCCTTTCGTTCGACGTATCGCTTATGGCCGGTAGCAACGACTTAGGCCAAATCCGCATCAACCCCTCGGCTGATACAGATTTCTTCGGCAACAACGACGACCTCATCCTCGATGAATCTATCCTCGAAGATGAAGACGATAACACACAAGCCATCGCCGCTCTTACCGGTGCGAATGACGACATCTATTACAACACAGCCTCCTACAACTTCGGCCCAATGTACTTCCGCTATCGTGGCTATGACTCTCAATATCAGGCCGTTTACATCAATGGCGTGCAGATGAATGACATGATTCGCGGTCGCTTCAACTTCTCTTCGCTCTTGGGCCTGACCTCGCGCGCATTCCGCAACAAGACCACCGGCGTGGGCCTCGCTGCCAATAACTACGGCTTCGGCGACATCGGCGGCGCGGTGAACTACAACACCACCACCGACCTCTACGCCACCGGTTACAACGGCTCGCTGGCCTACACCAACTCCAACTACATGCTCCGCGGCATGCTCACCTATGCCTCCGGCCTCAACTCCAAAGGCTGGGCCATCACCGTCAGCGGCATCGGCCGTTACGCTAAAGAAGGCGTGATTGAAGGTACTTTCTACAACTCCGGCGGCCTGTTCCTCTCCATCGAGAAGTACTTCAACGCCAACAACCAGCTGGTGCTCACCGCTTGGGGCGGCCCCACTCAACGCGCCACCGCCACCGGCACCTATCAAGAAGTGTACGACCTGCTCGACGACAACCTCTACAACCCCAACTGGGGCTGGTACCAAGGCAAGAAGCGTGCCGCTCGCATCACCGAAACCTACGACCCCACCGTGATGCTCAACTGGCTCTACAAGAAGGGCTCCACCTCCGTAAATACCGCTATTGCAAGCACTTACAACTACTACAACCGTTCGGCTCTCCAATACTACAAAGCCAACGACCCCAACCCCACTTACTATCGTTACCTCCCCTCGTACTACTTGGACGACGACGGTAACCCCACCGAACAATCCGAGTACTACACCTGGCTCTGGCAAAACGACCAATCATTCTCGCAAATCAACTGGGACGACATCTACCAAATCAACCAAATAGGCAGCTATGCCAACAACAACCGCCCCTACGACCAACAAGAAGGTGCATCCTACATCCTTGAGAACCGTATCAACACCACCTTCAACCTCAAGTTCAACTCCTACGTAAACACCCGCATCAACAGCTTCATGTCGCTCCAAGGCGGTGTAGCATTCAACTACGCCAACTCGGCCAACTACAAGACCGTACGCGACCTGCTCGGCGGCCAATTCTGGATTGACATCGACCCCTTCTCCGACCGCGACATCACCCTCGCCCCCGACAATCTGGTCAACGACTTCAACTACCCCGACCCCTACACCCATCGCGTGTATAAAGGCGACAAGTTCGGCTACGACTACAACATCATGGCCATCAATGCCAAAGCATGGTTGCAAAACACCATCACCCTACCCCGCTGGGATATCAACTACGGCTTCCAAGCATCGTTCACCCAATACCAACGCGAAGGCCACATGCGCAACGGCCGCGCACCCCTCACCTCCTACGGCAAGGGCGGCTGGCAATCGTTCGACAACTTCGGCCTCAAACTCGGCGCCACCTACAAGCTCAACGGCCATAACTACTTCACCGTCAACGCCAACTACGAAACCCGCGCCCCGCTTGCCGACAACATCTACCTCATGCCCCGCGTTAAGAACGACGTGGTGGAAGGTGTAACCAGCGAACGCATCCTCAGCGGTGACTTCCGCTACACTTGGAACTACCGCCGCTTCCGCGGTTCTATCTCCGCTTTCTACACCCAAAGCGCCAACGGCATCGAACGCACCGGCTTCTACGACGACCGTTACAACTCCTACACCTACTACGTGCTGGCCGGCGTCAAGAAAGAATACAAAGGCGTGGAACTCGGCATGGCTTACAAGATTACTCCCTCTATCACAGCCACTTTCGCCGGTAACTACTCCCGCTTCCAATACAAGAACAACCCCCGCGGCACCCGCACCTTCGAAAACGGTCTGCACAACGACACCACTCAAACCGTTTACCTCAAGAACTACTACGTAGGCTCCACCCCGCAGTTCAGCGCCAACCTCGGTTTGGACTGGGCCGCTCCCGGCATGTGGTTCTTCGGCATCAACGGCACCATCCAAGGCGACGCTTACGTAAACCTCTCGCCCGCTTACCACGAAGCTCTGCCCGACCTGTGGAAGCTCTACCCCAACCCCCAAGACCTCCAAGCCAAAATCGACGAGCTCTCCACTCAAGACAAGCTCAAAAACGCCTTTACCCTCAACATCTCAATCGGTAAAGTCATCTACCTGAGCCGCTCCGCTTCGCTCAACCTCAACCTCAATATCAACAACGTGCTCAACAACCGCGACGTCGT
Organism: uncultured Bacteroidales bacterium; assembly: GCA_946011725.1. Classification (GTDB taxonomy): domain Bacteria; phylum Bacteroidota; class Bacteroidia; order Bacteroidales; family Muribaculaceae; genus CAG-873. The sequence continues at coordinate 52,069 of CAMGBT010000008.1, forward strand.
TACATACGCCTACCAACAAGGCCGCATCGACACCAGCGCTTACGACCGCGATAAATATCCCAACCGCTACACCTACGCACAAGGCGTGCGCGTGTTCTTCAATGCAGGTATCCGTTTCTAATTCCCCGAAATCATGAATAAATACTCATTATACATAGCCACCGCACTGCTGAGCGCCGCCGCCCTGTCAGCGTGCGACGACGATTGGACCCGCCCGCCTATGGACGTGCCCACTCTCCCCGAGAATTTCAAGGCCAACATCACTTTGGCCGAGCTGAAAACCGCCTACTGGCAGGATCAAGACTCCTACGGCACCAAAATCGGCCTCAACGCCGACGGCGATTCCATCGTAATCTCCGGCACCGTGGTCAGCTCCGACCAATCCGGCAATATCTACAAGTCGATTGTGCTCCAAGACGCCACCGGCGCCATCACCATCGGCATCAACACCGCCGACCTCTATGAGGAATACCCCCAAGGCATCGGCTTGGCTATCAACGTCACCGGCCTCACCATCGGCCGCTACTCCGGCTTGATGCAGCTCGGCACCTCCGACGGCACTGGCGTCAACCGTATCGAACTCGCTGACTTCCAGCCCCATACCGCCGTAGACTACTATGCCGGCCACTGCGACACCACCACCGTCACCCTGGCCGAATTGGCCGAAGCCGGCAAATCCACCGAAGGCAAAATCCAATGGCAAAGCCGCCTGATTCGCATCGACAACATCAAGTTCAAAGAAGCCGGCGAACCCTTCACCAACGGTTCCACCACTTCACGCTACATCGTCGACGACGAAGGCAACGAAATGATTGTCTACAATAGCTCGTACTCCGACTTCGCCTACGACAACCTGCCCTACGGCCACGGCTCCGTGGTGGGCATCCTCAGCTGCTACCGCACCTCGTGGCAACTGCTGCTCATCGACGCCAACTCCTGCATCGACTTCGACGGCGAAGGCGCCCCCGACCCCAACCTCACCACCCTTCTCAACGAGCCTTTCGGTGCTAACTCCCAAGGCGATTTCACCATCGAGGACATCACCCTGGACGAAGGCCTCACCTACGTGTGGAAAGCCACTGAAAAGTACGGCATGAACGCATCGGCTTTCGCCAACAGCACCAGCTACCCCTCCGACTCGTGGCTCATCTCCCCCGAAATCGACCTCAACGGCTTCCACACCCCCACCCTACAATTCTCGCACTGCTGCAATAAGTTCGCCTCCCTCGAAAGCGCCAAGCAGCAAGTAAGCGTGGCCGTGCGCGAAATCGGCGGCGAGTGGCAACCCGTCACCATCCCCAACTTCTCTACCAATGCCGACTGGACATTCGTTGAATCCGGCGCCCTCGACCTGAGCGCCTTCGCCGGCAAGAAAATTCAATTTGGCTTCCACTACACTTCCTCCACCGAATCCGCCGGCACTTGGGAGATCAAGAATGTGAAACTTCAAGCCATCAAAATCGTTAACGAATAATTTCCTCTCACTATGAAAGGTATCAAATCATACGCTCTCGCCTTCGCCGCCACAATTGCCGCGGCGCTTGGCTTCTCGGCTTGTCAGGACCACTTCGACGACCCCGACCTCAACCGCGTCCCCGTCGCCACCATGAAACCCAATGCCACCATCGCCGAAATCAAGGAACTGATGTGGCAAGACGCCGACAACTACTGCGAACAAGTGCCCGCCCGCGAAGACGGCTCGCACTACATCATCTCCGGCCGCGTGGTTTCCTCCGACTATGCCGGCAACTGCTTCAAATACATCGTGTTGCAGGACCAAACCGGTGCCCTCACCTTCTCCATCAACTCCTACAACCTCTACCTCAAATACCGCCGCGGTCAGGAAGTGGTGGTGGACCTCACCGGATTGCACTGCGGTAAGTACCGCGGCCTGTTCCAAGTAGGCTTCCCCTCTTTCAACTCCTCCATCCCCGGCTACGAAACCTCCTTCATGGCCCCGGAACGCTTCTTCAGCAGCTCCGAACTCAACGATCTGCCCAAATTCGACCAAATCGACACCATTCAGGTATCATCCTTCAGCGAATTGGGCGTAACTCCCTCGGAACTCCGTCGCTGGCAATCGCAAATCGTGCGATTCAACAACGTTACCTGGGTTGAGAACTCCACCCTCGGCACCCTCTCCACCTACCACTCCAGCGGCGAAACCCAGCAAATCCGCGACGCCGAAGGCAACACCCTCGACGTGCGCACCTCCGGCTACTCCAACTTCTGGAACACCAAGCTTCCCACCGAGGCTTGCGACGTGGTGGCCATCGTAGGCTACTACATGAACCTGGCCGGTTCGGGCGGTTGGCAGCTCACCCTCATCGACATTAACTCCATCCTCAACGTAGGCCATCCCTCCGTGCCCAAAGGCAACCGCGTGAACCCCTACTCCGTGGCTGAAGCCGCCGCTTATGCCGCCAACGGCTCCAACGTCTCCGGCTGGGTGGAAGGCTACATCGTGGGC
>CAMGBT010000009.1 GCA_946011725.1 uncultured Bacteroidales bacterium
AACAAAAAGAGAATTTCAATCAACTTCGCCGGCCACCCCCACCCTCCCCACCCCACCCCGCCGCCAAGCCGCACCCCTCCCGCCCCACTCCGAATAGCTTGCCTCCTCATTCAGCACAAACTTTGGCGGATGCTTGCGTGGGTTGGAAATTTTTGTTAACTTTGCGGATGTTAATAAAGTTTGTAATTGTATGATGGTCAAGAGATTCGTTTTTTTCGCGATAGCTTTTGCGACGCTGTTGTGCTCCTGTAACGACGACGATTTGTTGCCGGGCGGAGAGAGTGTCAACAGTGATGTGTATGAAGGCAAGCTCAAGGAGATAGTGCTGTCCACCGGCATGGATGGCTTTCGCCAATCGAGCTTTGTATTAGTGATGCACGCGGACAACGGCAGCGTGGTGAAGCGCGCGGGCACGCACACGCGCATCGATGGCGTGTCGAAGCTGACCCTGAACGAGGGCCTCAAGACGGGCCAATATCGGTTGCTATACTTGGCTGAATCCGAAGATGAGAGCGATGATGGCACGGGCTATGGCTTGGGCTGCCGCATTAGCGTGAGCGCCGACGAATCCACTGCAACGATTATCGACAATTACAACAGTGATTTTCAACTGTACGGCTCCGGCAGCAAGGCCGACCCATTTGTGATCAGCAGCTCATCGCACTTGGAGCGTCTGCGCGACATAACTAACAGTCAGAATACCAACGTATTACTCAAGGACACCACCTGCTTCCGCCAGTTCTGCGACATTGATTTGGACATGCCGTCGTTTGAGGCGCACAAGAAGTACGGTTGGGAGCCGATTGGCAGCCAGAACGTGTGCCCCTTCCGCGGGATATACGATGGTAACCAACACAAACTCAAGGGATTATGGATTGCACGCAACCGCACTTGCGGTGTGGGCTTGTTTGGCCATACCGAATCGGCCACCATCTGCAATGTGGTGATGGAGAATGTGGATGTGGACGGTGAATTTGCCGTGGGGGCGATTGTCGGCGCGACTGTAACGCGCGGCGACCGTAGCAGCATGACATATCTGCTGAATTGCACCACTTCCGGCGGCAGCATCACAGGCGCATCCGCAAGCGCGGGCATCGGCGGAATGGTGGGTTTGGTCGACCCCAACGCAAGCGTAATGATCGACAGCTGCTATAACAACGGCACCGAGGTGCACGGCGGCTACGGCGTGGGCGGCATCTTGGGCACCGGCTCGCTATTTTCAAGCACCTCCATTCGCAGCAGCTGCAACACGGGCAACGTAAGCTCGGAGTACACCGGTTGCGGCGGCATTGCCGGTTCGTGCGACACCCTTATGATGGTAAGTTGCGAAAACCGCGGCACCATCGTTGGCTGCGGCATGTATAATGCCAACGGCTCCGAATCCGAAAACGGCTTCATCGGCACCGGCGGCATCGTGGGCGGCACCGGCCCGGCGTTTATTTGCACCACCCACAACTATGGCTCGGTGAGCGGCCACGTGGGCGTGGGAGGCATTGCCGGCAGTTCGTGCGCCTCGGCCGATTTGGGCTACTGCAACAATATCGTGATGAAATCGTGCGGCAACGAAGGCGCCGTGAGCGGCCACACCTCCGTGGGCGGTGTGTGCGGCGAGGGCCAATTTGGCGGCATTGCCGTGTACAACACCGGCGCAGTGACGGCCACCGCGAGCGACGCCATCGTGGGCGGCATCGTGGGCAACACCTCGGTGTCGGTGGTGCATGATGCCATCAACGCCGGCAAGGTGTCAGCAGCGCATGCCGAGTGCGTGGGCGGCGTGGTGGGCAAAACTACTTGGGGCACCTTGTTCACAAGCCAAAATGCGGGCGAAATCACCACCAATGCCAAGTATGTGGGCGGTGTGGTGGCCTTGGCCGGCAGCCAAACCGTGGTCAGCTACTGCGGCAATACCGGCTTCATCACCAACACCGGCAGCGGCCCCACCGGCGGCATCGTGGGCGAAGTGGGCGACCCGCACAATTGGACACTAAAGAACACATTCAACTGCATAGTGGGCGCAGTGGAAGTGGCGCTCGGCGTGTTCTGCGTTGGCTTGGCCGAGACCGGGCCGGAAACAGTGGCGCGCACTCACCGCTTTGAGATTGTGTTGGAAATTGACAACTGGGAGAAAATCCACAAGGCGGCACACTGCATTGAGATAGGATTCGATGTAGTAACCCTTTTATACGATTGGGTGGACAAATCATTGCAGCTGGCTTCGTACCTTTCCCAAGAAGAGCGCGATCGTTTGCGCACGACTATCATAAACGAGGCCACCGAGTTAGATGCCACCACAGCCGCCCGAATCCACGCCCTGCGACAAACGGCCTTCGCCGGCGTGGAGCTATTCGACGGCTTAGACCACCGTTCGGTCGATACTTACTTCGAGAATTTGGAGGGCGTGATGGACACTTACCGCAGCTCGGATCAGTACCGCGAGGCGTTCAATTATTATATGTGCGAAGAGCGCGAGGAGCGCGCCAAGGATGTGGCCAGGCTCAAGAAGCCGCTGGAGATAACCCACACGGTAGTGGGTATTGCCACCCTCGCCATATCGACGGGCGCATTTGTAGCCAGCCTCTTTGTGGCGCCGGAAGCCTCGGGGGCTGTGTGGTTAGGTGTGGTAGGCGGTGTGAGCACCACAATCGGCGGCATCAATGCCATCGCGGAGAATTGCGACGACTACCAGTCGAATGTGATATCTGTGACACAGTGTGTCAACATGGGCAAGGTGAGCGCCGACGCCGCCGATAACGTGGGCGGCATCATCGGCCACCTGCAGCAGTTCGGCTTCGTGGCCGACTGCCTCAACTCCGGAGCATACGCCGGAGCAAAAAGTAGCGGCGGCGGCTTGGTGGGCCGAAGTGATTCGCAAAGCGAGTTGAAATGCTGCTTGAGCATCGGCAGCGGGTGGGCATCGCCATTCTGCAATACCAGCCATTTGACCTCGTTCTCCGATGTGTTCTACATGCGCGAGGCCTTCCCCAATGAGTCCCACGATCCGAAAAACTGCCTCTACCTCCGCGATCTATGCCTGTCATTCTACTTCCCCGACAGCTGGAATTTCTGGAATGCTTTCCAAACGTGGAGCGACCTCGAGATTACCGGATACTTCCCCGTACCGAAGAGCTGCAAAATGCAAGTATCATCATACAAATAACCGCAACACTATGAAGACCATCTTAAACACCTTTATCGCGATATGTGCGCTGATTGCAGCCGCCGCTACGGGCGGGTGCAGTGATGATTTGTACTTGAAGAATCAAATCGGGTCGGAGCTTACCGAGAACTCCGACTTCCGCATCAGCAGCTTCTATGTGAGCCGCGAGCTGTGGACGATTCCGGCTGAGGAATCGAGCATCGACGTGGTGCTCGAATCGCATACCGACGGCTCACTGTATCAGTTGGCCGCCACGGTGGAACACGCTTCGGAGGACTATACCATCAGCGTGATGATTCCCAAGGACAAGCACTTGCCCGACGGCGACTACTCCATCAGCGGCGCGCTCACCGACGGCACGCCGCTCGGCTCGGTCATCGAGGTCACCGTGCGCGATGAGATGGTGCACAAACTGCTGAGCGTGACGCTGCAGTACGCGCTCTCGGGCAGCGGCACCAAGGACAACCCGTACCAAATTAATAGCGCCGATGACTTCAACAAATTTTTGACAAGCCTTTCAAGCGATGACAGTCATGCCGCCGGCCTTTACTTCCGCCAAACCGCTGATTTCTCCACCATGGCCAAGAGCAGCGTGCAGAACGGCACGACCTACACCGGCTACGACTTCGCCGGCATCTACGACGGGCAGAATCATACGATTACCCTCACATACGCAGGCTCCACGTCAGAAGCGGACGTAGCCGTGGGCTTGTTCCCTGCCCTGCGCAACGGCGCCGCCATCTCCAACCTCACCATCAAAGCCATGGTCAGCGGGGTCAGGCGCAATGTCGGCTCTTGCGCCGGCATCTGCTCCGGCACGGTAACGCTAAGCAACGTGCACATCGTCGGCTCGATGATTTGTCAAGAAAGTATGGGCGCTTTCGTGGGCAACAGCCAAGGCGCCCTCACGGTGTCGAATTGCACCGCTAACGTGATGCTCACCGGCTCCACCAAGGTGGGCGGCGTGGTGGGCAGCGCCACCGCCGGAAGCCTCAACGTGTCGCACTTCACCTCGCAATTTGCCAAAGGCGCGGCCAATTACTTATCGGCCGAGGCCACGGTGTCGCACGTGGGCGGCGTAGCCGGCTTGGTGCAGAATTGCGCCATCAACTTCGACCATGTGACCATCGAACACACCATCGATTCGCAATCCTCCAAGGTGGTGGTGCTGAAAACGCCCACCTACTGCGGCGGCCTCATCGGCGAGGCTGTCATCAACCAAGCGAGCTCAATCACTGATTGTAAGGTAGTTACACCTATAATCTGCAGCATCAACTACGCCGGCGGCCTCATCGGCAAGGTGCAACTCCATGCCGACCTGAAAATTAAGTGCGTCACTATCGGCGCCTACCTCAACACCCCGCAATACGTGGGCGGATTCTTCGGCCACATCATAGCCGACAACCACCTGATAATTGAGACCAATAGCGGCCAAAATTCCAACCAATTGGTAAAGACCGACGGCAGCTACTGCGCCATAACGGGCTCGCAGTATGTGGGCGGTCTGTTTGGCTATTTCCAAGGCAAATTAGCGCCCAAGGGCGTGTTTATCAATATGAATGTGACGGGGTCGAGCGGCTATGTAGGCGGTGTGGCCGGCGCTATTGAAGACAGCAGAATCAACTGCGGCAACATCTCCTTCGGCGCCACTATGATGGTGAAAGGCCCCGAATCCGTGGGCGGCGTGGTAGGATATGCCAACGCTTCCGCCATCGAAGGTAGCGTAAACGCCAAAACCACTCTTACCACCTCAATGGCCGCAAGCTCCTACCCTTCGCTGTGCCCGATGATCGTGTCGTGCGACTCGGTGAACGGCCGAGCAGTTGGCGGCACCGCCATCGGCGGCGTGGTGGGCTACGGCCACCGTACCACCATTAAGAATGTGAGCTTCTCCGGCTCGGTCATCGGCTCCACTTGCGTGGGCGGCGTGGTGGGCCGCTTGGTGCTCAATTCCACGGACAGCTTGGTCAACTGCGCCAATAACGGCTACTTAGTAAACAATGCCTGGAGCGACTTCACCGGCGGCGTGGCCGGGTTGGTGGAATACACCGGCGGCACTGTTAATAATTTGGCCAACTTCGCCAAAGTATCCGGCCAAAATTCCACCGGCGGCATCATCGGCTCATTCCAAATCGGCAATAGCGGCGGACAGTTCACCGTGAGCATGGCGCTCAACCGCGGCACGGTGAGCGGCACCATCAACGTGGGCGGTTGCTTCGGCTATATCTGCGGCAACTCATCGGACTATCTCTGCACCTTCACCAAATTCGGCAACACGGGCAACGTGTCGTCGACCGGCACCGGCAACGTGGGCGGCATCATTGGCCACGGCAACAAACGCTACTTGCGAGTGTTCCAATGCGCCAACCACGGCAACATCTCTTCCACCGGCAACGCCAAGGTGGGCGGCATCGCCGGCCGCTTGGGCGTCAACACCGGCGGCTTGTTAGGCGTAACGGATAATATGGAATTGGGCTATTGCTGCAACCGCGGCGAAATCTCCTCCACTCACAAAGGCTCCAACGTGGGCGGGCTTCTCGGCTATCAAGAAGACGGCCACTTCAACGATGACTACCACTTTAGAACTCACGACTGCTACAACGCCGGCAATATCACCTCGAAACAAAGCTCCGACAACGGCGGCGTGGTGGGATATGTCGACAATATGGGCAGCGTGTGGTGCTGCTACAGCTACGGCAAAGTGACTAAAGGCAACGGCGTGGTCGGCACTCACAAGAAGAGTCGCGACTGGTATTACGAATACTTATACTTCTTGGATGGCACCGGCAAAAACTGGGCATGTAAACCATTCAAATACGAGGACCGCTCCAAGCAATCGTCCTACTCCGGATTCAGTTTTAACCGCGATTGGGTAATCGACTCCAACAAAAACGATGGCTACCCTTATCTCCAAAATTGCCCCTTCCAGTTTAGGTAAGCGTTTTTTAAGAATTGATATGATGAAGACGACTTTAAATATTTTTGTGGCGATATGTTCGCTGATTGCAGCCGGTGCTTTGGCCGGGTGCAGTGATGATTTGTATCTGAAGAATGAAATCGGGTCGGAGCTTACCGAGAACTCCGACTTCCGCATCAGCAGTTTCTTTGTGAGCCACAGTCTGTGGACGATTCCGACAGACCAAACCGGTGTAGATGTAACACTCAAAGCAAGGAACGGCGGCACCATGTACCGGTTGGCCGCCACAGTGGAGCATGGCGCGGAGAATTACACCATCAGCATTATGATTCCCAAGGACAAGCATCTGCCCGACGGCGACTACATCATTAGTGGCGCACTCGATGACGGCACGCCCTTGGGCTCGTTTATAGAAGTCACCGTGCGCGATGAAATGGTGCACAAAGTGCTGAGTGTGACCATGCAGTATCGCCTGACCGGCGGCGGCACCAAAGATAATCCGTATTTGATTCAAAGTTCCAAGGACTTCAACAAGCTCTTGGCAAGTTTGTCGAATGATACCACTCATGCTGCCGGTCTTTACTTCCGCCAGACTGCCGATTTCACCGCGCCGGCCGAGAGCAGCGTGGTCGACGGCCGCCTGTACACCGGTTTTGACTTCGCCGGCATCTACGATGGTCAAAATCACATCATTACGCTTAACTACTCGGGCGAAACTACCGAGGAGGACGTTGCTGTAGGCCTTTTCCCGGCCCTGCGCAACGGCGCCGACATCTCCAACCTCAAAATCGAGACCATGATGAGCGGGGTGAAGAGCAGCGCCGGCGCATTTGCCGGCATCTGCACCGGCGATGTGGTGCTCAGCAACGTGCACGTCACCGGCATCATCAAAGGCGAGGAAAACATTGGCGCCTTCGTGGGCAACAGCCAAGGCGCCCTCACGGTGTCGAATTGCACCGCTTACGTGATGCTCTCCGGCTCCACCAAGGTGGGCGGCGTGGTAGGCAGCGCCACCGCCGGCAGCCTCAACGTGTCGCACTTCTCATCGATATATACACAGAATGCGCCCAACTATCTGTTTGCCGAGGCCAAGGTGTCGCATGTGGGCGGCGTGGCCGGTTATGTCAGCGACTGCGCTATCAATTTCGACAGCATCACCATCGAGCATGCCGTCGACTCGCAATCGGCCAATGCTGAAGTGCTGAAAACGTTTAACTGCTGCGGCGGCCTCATCGGCGAGGCTATCATCAATCAGCCAAGCTCAATCACTAATTGCACCGTGGCCACACCGTTGACATGCCGCGTGGGCTATGTAGGCGGCCTTATTGGCCGCGCGCAACTCAATGCCGACCTCACAATCAACACCGTCACAGTCGGTGCCTACCTCAACACCCCGCAATACGTGGGCGGATTCTTCGGCCACGTTACCACCAACGGTCACCTCATTATCGAGGGCAAAAACGGTGGCAACACCAATCGCTTGGAGAAATACGACGGCAGTTACTGCGGCATAAACGGCACGCAATATGTGGGCGGACTGTTCGGCTATCTCAAAGGTAGCGTTGCGCCGAAAGGAATGTCCATTAATATGAACGTGCGCGGTGTGACGGAAAACATCGGCGGTGTGGCCGGCGCAGTGGACGGTGGCTCGCTCAACTGCGGCAACATCGTCTTCGGCATCAACATGATAGTGAAAGGACCGCAATCGGTGGGCGGCGTGGCCGGCTTTGCCACCAACGCTACCATCGAAGGTAGCATGCCTTCCACCACTCTCACCACCTCGATGACCGCAAGCACCTACCCCTCTTCCTGCCCCATTACCGTGTCGTGCGACTCGGTGAACGGCCAACCAACCAATGCCACCGCCATCGGTGGCATTGTGGGATACGGCCTAAATTCCTCCATCAAAAATGTGAGCTTCTCCGGCAAGGTCATCGGCTCGCTGTACGTGGGCGGTGTCGTTGGCCACCTCAAAATCGAATCGAACGGCAGCCTGGAGAACTGCGCCAACAACGGCTCGGCGGTCACCAATAATTGGTCGGACTGCACCGGCGGTGTGGCCGGCCGGGTGGAATACACCACCGGCTCCATCAAAAATCTGGCCAACTTCGCCACAGTCTCCGGCCAAAATTTCACCGGCGGCATTATCGGTGCAATCAAAGTGGCCAGCGGATATAGCTCCTCTTTATCTTTCTCAATGTCGCTCAACCGAGGCAACGTCACCGGCACGGTCAACGTGGGCGGGTGCATCGGCTACGTTAGCGGTCGACAAGCATTTCCCGAACCCTTCTCTATTGACAAATTCGGCAATACCGGTGATGTAAAATCCACGCAAAATGGCAACGTGGGCGGCATCATCGGCCACGGCGACCGCGACCATATTCGCGTGCGCTATTGCGCCAATCACGGTAATATATCGTCGACCGGCAATTCCAAGGTCGGCGGCATCGCCGGACGCTTAGGCACGAACACAGCCGATTTAGCAGGCGTATACAATAATATGGAGTTGGGATATTGCTGCAACCGCGGCGAAATCTCCTCCACTCACAAAAGCTCCAACGTGGGCGGCATCCTCGGCTATCAAGAAGACGGCCACCAGGGAGATGAAACCATCTATATGACTCACGACTGCTACAATGCCGGTAAAATCTCATCTACCGAACAAACGTCAGACAACGGCGGCATTGTGGGATATGTGGATAATTATAGCGAGGTAGTACGTTGCATCAGCTTCGCAACAGTGGCCAAAGGCAACGGCGCCGTCGGCACACATAAAGATGCGCGTAAGTGGTTCCACCACAACCTCTTCTTCCTCGAGGGCACGGCTAAAAGTTGGAACTGCACTTCGTTCACATATGAAGAACGCGGCAACCAATCCACCTTCACCGGCTTCGACTTCACCAAAATCTGGACCATCGCCCCCTCCAAAAACGACGGCTACCCACACCTCCGCAACTGCCCCTTCCAATTCAAATAACCGCGCCCACCGCGCCCAAGCCGCGCCAGCCCTTATTTTTGCCGGCGGCGCAGACTGACAAGGGACGGGAGCCGGTGGCTCTCGTCCCTTGGGGTATGGGGGGAGGTGGTTTAGAAGCGGATGGTGGTGGCGGTGGTGGCGGTGCGGCGGATGTAGATTTGGCCGGCTACGGGGGTGGCCACGCGGATGCCTTGGAGGTTGTACCACTCGGGGGCGGCTTCGGGGTGGTCGGCGCTGACGGCTTCCACGCCGTTGTACTCGCCGCCGGGTTCGATTTCCATCGTCCAGAAGTCTTTTACGTAGGATTCTCCGAGCACTTGGGAGGCGCGGATGGTGTAGGATGCTTGGGGCTCTTCGCCGAGATCTTCTTCGTAAACGTTGAAGTCGAAGAACATGTTTTGCGATTCGCCTTGGCCGTAGGTGTTTAAGCCGCGGCAGAGGTGGTCGTTGCCGTCGATGTGGATAATCAGGTACGACAGGCCGTCGAAGAATGCCCACTGGCGCTCATCGTTGTTACGTATTGTCATTGAGCCGATTACAGCACCTTCGAGGAAGTCGAACGAGTAGTTTTCCACTTCAAAATCCCAGTAGGGCACATCACCGCCCACGGTGGCCACGTTGTAGGCCAGGATTTCGCGGCTGTTTTTGGAGCAAACCACGGCCAGAACGTTGCCGGGGATGACGGGGGTGTAGGAGAAAGCGATTACCTCAGGCTCGCCCACGCGCAGGAACACGCCGGTTTGGAACGAGGGCAACAGCAGGTGGGCCGGGATGTTGATGTCCTCGGGGGCGTTGGTGCCGATCGGCAGCAGGTAGATGTCGACGGCGTCGGAGAACTCGCCGGCGAGGGTTTCGAGTTTGATGAAAATGTTGCCTTCGGTGCCGCATTGTTGGTCGGGATTCTCGAAGTAAGCATCGGCCACGTTGAGTTTGATTTCGGGTAATACTCTGAGGGTGAGTGTTTCAGGAGTTAGGGTGGCGAGGATGTACTTGCTGCGGTTGGCCACGAACTGCCAGGCGGCATCGTTGGCCTCGGCCTTGCGGGCCACGGGATAGAGGCGGGTGTCGCCTTGGGGCAGCTGCGCCGGGTCGACTTTCACATGAAATTCTACGGGTGTGCCTTTGTCCATGGCGGCGGATTCGGAGACGAACATCGGGGTGATTTGGTCGTCGACCACGGTAGCCAGGCCCACAACCACGTCGCCGGAGGGTTCGCTCAGGCTTTCGTACATTATGTTAATGGTGACTTGGCCGCCGCCCACGTTCATAGGGGTGTAGAGGGTGAAGTAGTGGTCGTCGGTGACGGGCTCGGCGCTTTCCACCGGGGGCTGCACGCCGATGACTGCTTCTTGCATCATGTTGTAGCCGTAGGGCGAAGAGTTGGAGCCGATGCTTTCCACTTCCTTGGGGTTGAGGACCGAGAGGCGGAAGTAGCCGTCGGCTTTGCCGGCCCAGCCCCAGTTGATGTGGAAGAGGCCTTGGCCGTCGAAGCCGTCGCACACGAACGAGTGTCCGGAAACGTTGTTATTGGCAGCATAGGGCACGGGCCGACCAGCCACCAACTCGTTGTAAATCAGCATTTCCCACTCTTCGATGCCGTAGTATTCGCGTTTGGCGCTTGAGACGTTGCGGTCGTAGCCGAAATAGTTGCGCAAGGCAGTGGTGATGGCGGTTTCGGTGGCGTCGGAGCCCCAGAGGTTGTATGTCATGCAGAGGGCTTGGCCGCAGTATTGCATCAGCACGGCCACGGCTTGATTCTGCTGATCGGTGGCGTCTACATCCTTGTACGACAGCAACATATTATCCCAGTCGAATGCCACGGGCGACAGGGCGGGCATCTCCATGGGGGCGGTGTTGTCCTCGCCGAAGTTGCCGTTGGTTGTCTTGTCGTAATTGAAGGCGTAGGCGGGAATTTCGGTGCAGGCTTCGCGGGGCCATTGGTGGAAGTACATCACCTGAGCCATGGCGGTGGCCACGCAACCGGTGGGCGCGGCCTGCGGTTGGTCGTCGACGGTGAGCACGGGGCATAGGCCGTTGTAGGGCGCGTCTTGGTACCAGGTAGTGGTCAGAAGCGGAGCCACGGGCTCGCCGGTGATTACCGGGGTGGAGGTGGTGGCTTCGGTTTCGGCGCCGAGGGCTTGGATGGCGCTGTCGTAGCTCTCGAGCCAAGCTAATGCGCTCGCCGGCATGTCGTTGCAGTCGAGCGAGCCGTGGTCGCTATAGCCCAAGATGGGGTAGGTGCGAGTGTCGCCACTCACCACCACGAAGCCACCGCCGGCAAGGTTGAAGCCGTGCAAGTGGTGGTAGCGCAACTCGGCCGAGGCGATTTGCTGCGGGGCAAGGGCGCGGGCGCGCATTTGTCCGGCGGCGGGCGCGTTGACAAACTGCAGAGCGATCGCGCGTGCCTATTCGGCAGTTACTTCCTTGGCTATCAGCACGATAACAGCTAAAAGCACGCTCATGAATGTTATGATAAACCTTTTCATAGCTTTAGAAATAGCGAAAGATGCCAATGATGCGGCTATGGCCGAATCATTGGCATCAATTATGTTGGACTATTACCAGTTGATGGTGGCTGAGGAGTAGTTGGCTTGCTTGTCAACGGTGATACCGTTTCCGTTTTTGGTGGTGAGCACTTTGCCTTCGCCGTATTTGTCGGTGATGAATTCGGGAGTGGCTTTAGACTGTTTGACGTCCGACGACGTGATGGGTGAGCCATGGCCTTCGATTTTTTTAGCATTTTGGTCGTACACGCTCACTATGGGATCGTAATGCTTGTAGCTGAAGTTATAGGTAGCCTTGGTGAAGGATACGCCGGCTTTGACTTTGGCGGTGACGCGGTAACCAAAGGTGGCGGGGAGGGAGAGGGAGGCTACCTGGATTTTGGTTACCATGTTGGTGACGGGAGCGGACACCACTTCGCCTTTTTCTACATATTGGATAGTGATGTCGAGCATGTCGAGCATATCTTGTGTACATTCAAATTGGTAGGTGCACATGGCCGAGGTGGGCACGCGGTCTCCTTTGGGCTGTTCAGGTTCGTCATCGCTGCAGGCAGTGAACAGGCAGCTCAAACTCATGGCCATTACCAGCACGGAGGCAAGGTGGAGTAATTTCTTTAAGTTCATAATGTTATTTGGGCTTTGTGTTAAAGTTTAAATCTTGGTGCAAAGTTAATGCTTTTTTTTAATTGTGGCAAATTTTTTTTGACGCGTTTTGTAACATTTGCATGGCGCCGGTGTAGTTATAAGAGTGAAAATCGGTGTAACAATATGGGCGGCAAATGTAGCATAATAGAATTACTCTGTTTATCAACACATTATGGTACCGGTGTATACATCCGCCATCCAAGCCTGCAGAGATGATTTTTTTGCAATTATCGGACATTCCCACCCGGAAAAGTTGGCCATTCCGCTAATATTTGCTAACTTTGCATCATAATAATAGCCCCATGAAAGCACCACTGATTTTACTCGCATTTCTTTCCACAATACTGTTTGGATGCAGCACCGGCGCCTCCGATGCGGATGCCGAATCGTCCGACTCCATTCTCACCTTGGACAATATTCGCCGCCAAGTAATGGTTGACCCGCATAATGCATTGGCTCTGCTCGACAGCGCCGAGGCTCATGGGCGCTTGGATGCAATTGATATCAACGGCATGCGCGCCGTTATTTACCATAATATGCTGAGTATGAGCAATGTGGCGCTGGTATATGCCGAGCAGGCATACGAAGCAGCCGAGCAGCAGGCCGACACAGTGGCGCAAATCAAGTCACTCAAAATGTTGGCGGGGTTGTATTTCACCTTGAGCCACTATTCCGAAGCGCTCGATTACGCCACCCGCGGCCTTGGTCTGATTGTCGACGCTGATGTTGAGTCGCAGGCTTTCTTCCTGCAACTTGTGGGCCAGACCAAAGTTGAGATAGAGTCGGTGGATGCCGGAATGGCCTACATCGACCGCGCTATCGATATTTATCAGCGCCTGGCGCGCCGGCAAGGCGGAAGTAGCGCCGCCGACGATTGGCTGTACGCTTGTATGCAGAAAGTGAACCTGCTGCAAGCAAATAACCGCTTTGAGCAGGCGCTCGAGGCCTTGGCGCAATGCAATGAAGCCTTCGAAATGCTGGCCAACAGCGCGGATGCCAACGAGCTCATTGCCGACCATCGCCGCGCTGAAGTGCAGGCAATCAATATGTTAGTGTTGCATCACTGCGGCCAATCCGACCGCGCCGCGCAATGCTATGCCGACTTCAATGCCACCGAATACAGCCACACCATCGATGGCAACGATTTGGCCATCCCCTATCTCATTGAAGCTCACCAATATGACGAAGCGCTCGCACGCCTCAACACCGCCGAAATCGTGATAGCCAACACCCGCGACACCGTGTCGGAATACTTCGTCAACACCGTGCTCGATGGCCGCTTGAAATGCCTTCAGGCCAAGGGCCAATGGCGGCAGGCTTTGGGAGTGTCCGGCCGCATTAAAGTGCTGACTGACAGCCTTTACCTGCGCGAAAATGCCCTCCAAAATGCCCAGCAAGCCATCATCTTCCGCATTAAGGACTACGAACTGCAGATGGTGGCGCAGCAGCAGCAGCAGTTAGACCACCAACACACCGCGCTCATTGTCGGCACAATCATTTTAGCCATCCTCATAGCGCTGGCCGCAACATTGCTATATTATAACCGCAAAATTCAACGCAAGAACCGCGCGGCGGTGGCGCTGATTGAGGAACTGTCGGCATCGCATTCGATTCAGTGTCAGGAGATTATCGAGCGTGAGCCGCAGCCGGTGGACCCCGCGGCCGACGACCAAACGCTGTTCGATTACCTCAACCGACGGATTATAGCCGAAAATCTTTACCTCCGACCGAATTTCCACCGCGAGGATGCCGCCGCGCTGGCCAACGTGCCGCTCAAACGCCTATCATCGGTTTTCCGACAGTTTGCCAACGGCTTTCCGGGCTACATCAACGGCCTGCGCCTCGAACACTCCGTAGAACTGCTGCGCACAAAGGACAATTACACAGTGGAAGGCATCGCCCAAGAATGCGGCTTTTCCAACCGCCAGACCTACCACCGCCTCTTCGTTGAAAAATACGCCATGACGCCGGCCGAATTCCGCCGCTCAGCGCTATCCTCCTGACCGACCCGCCCGAGCAAGAGCTCGGAGCATTTTCAAAAAGCCGGCAATCGGCATTTACAGGCATTAAAAACTGTATCAAAAGCCAACACATCATGTATATAAGTAGGAACGCGGGCGTGCGCACATTAACAAGGGACGGGAGCCGGTGGCTCTCGTCCCTTGCGGTATTGGTGGCTTGGTTTAGAAGCGGATGGTGGTGGCGGTGGTTGCGGTGCGGCGGATGTAGATTTGGCCGGCTACGGGGTTGGCCACGCGGATGCCTTGGAGGTTGTAGTATTCGGCGGGGGTGTCGGCGTCGGCGGGGGCGAGGTTGAGGTCGCGCACGGAGGAGCCGCCGGCCAGTTTGCCGATGCGGGCGGGAGCGAAGGTGATGATGTCGTCATCTTCCTTTTCGCCGCTGGAAGAGGGGTCCATGGAGTAGGCTTCGTTGACGTTGTCGAAGTAGGAGGGGTCGTAGGGAGTGCCGCCAACGGGCGAGGTGCCGTAGATGTCGAGGTACATAACGCCGATGCCGTAGGTGCGGATGTAGTCGGCGGTGATGCCGAGCAGCGACAGGGGGAAGCACCATTCGTAGAAGGTGTGGGCGGAGGCGTCGATTTGGTCCATCAGGTCCACGAAGCCTTCGTTGCCGAAGAGTTCATCGGTTTCGTAGCCTAACTTTTCTTGGCCCCAAACGTGATCGATTGAGGGGAGCAGGCCGTCGGCATAGCCGTAGTAGGAGCCGGGGATGGTTTTGCAGTAGGCGGCGTCGTAGCTGGCGTGGCCTTCGGGGGTGGGGGTGAAGAAGCCGGGGGTGCCCACGCCGGGTTTGGTGGAACCTACCCACACGGCGTCAACGCCGTTTTGGAACCATGCGCCTTGCTTGCCTTCGTTCCAGATGGGACCGGTGCCGTTGATACGGCCGTCGAATTCCAGTTCGGGGTCGAGGTCGAATGCCCAGTACATGCAGCCGTCCATGTTGTAGGGCTTGGATTCGCGGGGTTGCTTGCCTTCGCCGTAGATGTCCCATACGGTGTAGACGAATTGGGCGCCGAGGTAGAGGTATTCGTCGTCGTAGGCGGCGTAGAGCGCGTAGGAGTCAACGATGGGGCGTTCGTGGTTGCCGCGGAAGGCTTGTGCCACGTCGCGAGCCACGCCTTGTGCGATGAGGTCGTCGGCGGTCCAGTTGTTCAGCGCGGTAGTGGATTGCTGGCTGGAGAAGCTCATATTGACGGTGCGGTTCGAGCCCACTTGGCCGTTGGGGTTAACCGAATAGTAGTCGGTGATGAGGTTCTTGCCGTCGCCGGTGTAGGCTTTGCGCTTGCTGTATTTGAAGGCGTCGATGGCGGAGTGCGATTCATCCACAACGGCCAGCACGGTGAGGGTGGTGGTTTCGGTGAATGTGAGGGGAGCGGAGTACACGGCCGAGGCGGTGGTGGGGGTTGAGCCGTCGGTGGTGTAATACATTGTGGCATCGGGAGTTACCGACAAGGTGACGGTGATTTCTTCATCGAAGCGAGTGCCGGAGATGGGCGAAGCGGTGATGGAGGGGTTGAGCGGGTCGGTGTTGTACTCGCCTAAGTCGGTCACTTTGCCTTTGCCGCCGGAGCCTTTGTAGAGGTGGTTATTGATGGGGGCTGATTTGCAGTCGGAGGTTTGGTCAGTGCCGCCGGCGTTACAGAAGAGGAAGCCATCGAGGCCGGAAGGATCGGAGGGGAAAGTGTATTTCCAGATGTCGCCGTCGACTTTGATGAGGGCCACGCCGGGCCAGGTGGTGCCGGGGTCGCTCCAATAGTGGATGTGGACTTCGTCCCAGCCGGAGGCGGAGTTGTCATAGTAGATGGTGGTCTCAGCAAAAGCGGCCACGGGGGCGACCATTGCCAGCACCACTACCAGTGATTTGAGGAAATTTTTCATAGTTTATCGAGGTCTTTTAAGGGATAAATAGTTTGCTGACGTTGCTGCCTTGGCGACGGATGAACACGCCGTTGGCAGGTTCGCTCACGGGCATACCTTGCAGGTTGAAGTACTCAACGGGTGCGGTGAGGTCGGCTTCAAAGTCAATGGCGGACGACTGACCGGTGTCGCCGTCTTTGTTGTAGACGCCGTTGTTGCGCACCTTCACGTTGTCGCCGGTTTGCGAGCCGGCATTGTTGTTGAAGATGATGTTGAGGGTGGAGTAGTCGAAGTCGGCTTCGAAGGTGCCTACCCACAGGCCGGAATCGTTATTGTAGGTCATCGCCTTGCCGGGCCAGCCGCCCACGAAGTCGTTGTACTCGTTGTTGGAGCCGCCGTAGATGTAGAAGTTGACGGTGCTCCAGTTGGAGGCGGAGTTGTCGAAGAAGATGGTGACTTGGCCGTCGGGTGCGGGTCCGGGGTCAGGCGTGGGATCAGGATCGGGATCGGGGTCCGGGTCGGGGGTTGGGTCGGGATTGGGGTCGAGCTCATCGGAGTAAATTACCGCAATGCCGGAGGAGCCTACGTTGCCGGAGATGGTCGACGAGGTAACGGTGAAGCGGTTGCCCGACACGCGGTCGGTGTATGTGCCGGCGGGGCAGTAGCCGTTAACGTTCGACACCGACACTTGGCCGCTGCCTTTCATCACGATAACGGCGCCACCGTTTTCGCGGGTGATGACGCACTTATTGCCATCGCTCTGGAATGCGTCGCGGCGCGAGCCCATGATGTTATGGAAGCGGTTGACGGCGGCCACTTCGGTGGCGGTGAAGTGGGTGGAGCCTTTGCCCACCTTGATGTTGCCGAAGCCGGTGGTGTTGGGGCGGGAGAAATAGAGCACGGTGACGCCTTGGCGAGCGGCGTAGGCGGCGTAAGCGCGGTCGATTACGTCTTGGGAGCGCGATTGCGACCACTCGTCGTTGCTGTACGTGTCGTGGCTTTCAGCCCAGTACACCACCTTCGAGGGCGAGAGGCGTTGATTGTTGATCCACTCGCCGGCCGCATTGTTGGGCACGCCGCCGTTGTCCCTGGCGGCATAGTTGGAGTAGCGGTTGTCGGTCACCGACATATATTTGGCATACTCGGTGATGATCGAGGAGTTGGGACCCGGCTCGTTGAGGATTTCGCCATAGTGGTACATACCTTCGATTGAGGTGACCTCGCTCCAGAAGTTGCAGCCTTCGGAGGGCAGGCCGATGTGCTTGGCGGCGTCCCAGCGAATGCCGTCCACGCCCATGTCGCGGAGGGTTTGGATGAAGGATTTGGCACGAGCGATTACCTCGGAGTCTTCGGAGTTGATGTCGCCGTAGTCGCCGAGCTGGCCGTGGGTGATGGAGTAGCGGTCGCCGTAGTTGATGCCGCCGTTGAAGCGGACGCGGCCGTTGGAATCCCACCAAGTGTCGTGGTAGCCGGCGGTCTTGTCCACGTGGTTGGCCACCACGTCCACGATGACCTTGATGCCGTAGGTGTGAGCGTCGGTGCAGAGACCGCGCAGGTCGGTTTCAGAGCAGTATGAGGAGGCCTTGAATGCCAAGTCGTAAGGGCGATAGAGCGCGTGCCAGTACTCGCCGGAACGGGCATCGGGACGCTGTACCGGCGAAATTTGCACAGCGCCAAATCCGGCGGCGGCAATGTCGGGCAACGCCTTGCGCACATCGGCCACAGGCCAGTCAAAGCAATGCAATATGGTGCCTTCCTGAATGGTGGCCGGCAGGTTGTAGTCCTGCGCCATCATAGCGGGGGCACATAGGGTGAAGATTAGGAATAAATTCCGAAAAAATTTGGTCATGGTTACAAAAAAATAAAATACTCCCGCGCTGCCGGAGCTGCGCGAGAGTATTTAGGGGTTGGATTAAGGTATGAAGACTTTGGAAACCTTATTGCCTTGGCGACGGATGAACACACCATTGGAGGGTTCAGCCACTTGCACGCCTTGCAAGTTGTAGTAGATTACTTCGCTTTCGGCTTCGGTGGCGATGTTTTCAACGCCGGATTTGCCGGTGTCGCCGTCTTTGTTGTAGACGCCGTTGTTGCGCACCTTCACATTGTCGCCGGATTGCTTGCCGGTACCGTCGTTGAAGATTACGTTGAGGATGGAGCAGTCGAAGTCAGCTTCGAAAGTGCCCACGTAGTAGCCGGTGACGGCGTCGAGGGTCATAGCCTTGCCGGGCCAGCCGCCTACGAAGCCGTTGTACTCGTTGTTGGAGCCACCGTAGATGTAGAAGTGTAAGTTACTCCAGTTGGCGGAGGAGTTGTCGAAGTAGATGGTGACGGTGTTAGCGGAGGGTTGAGCCACCTTGGTGAAGGTGTAGGCGCCGACTTTAGTTTGGCCTTCGCCGATAGCGCTCCAGCTCAGGGTAACGGATTCGCCGTCGGCCATGTCAGCGCCGAGGGTAACGGTGACGGTGCCGGAGAAGGATACGGGCGAGCCGTTGCCGATGGTGTAGGTGGCCGAGGTGCAGTATTCGTTGGCGGTGAGGGTCACGTTGATGGTGCCTACGAATTCGCCGCCACGGGGCGATACGCTTACCGAGGGTTCGGGATCAACTACCACGTCGTCGAGTTTGGTGTATCTGCCGTTGCCGTCCCATGCGTAGTAGGAATCTTCGGTGATGCCTTCGATGTCGGAGGTCTTGTTGGAACCGTTGTTGCTGAGGATGAAGTTGAACGATTCGTATTCGAAGCAGGTGAAGTAGTAGAATGTGTGTCCGCCGATTACTTTGGAGTTGGTAAGGGTTTGGCCGGGCCAAGCGCCGTTGAGCTCAACGGTTTGGCCGGAAGCGTTCTTAGTCCAAGCGTAGAAGGAGGGAGCGGTGGGACCGGTTACGTATACGGTGATAGCGGCATTGGGGTCAACTTTGGTGTAAACGGCCGAGCCGGTGAAATCGGAGTCGCCGTTGGAAGCGCTCCAAGTAACAGTGACTTTGTCGCCGTAGTTCATATCAGCACCGATGGTGAACTGCACAGGAGCGCCGGGGGTGAGGTCTTGGCGAGCGTTGCTGCCAACTTGGATCCAACCGGACACTGCGGCTTCGGTCAGAGAAGCGGTAACTGTGAGGGTTTCGGTTTTGAAGCCGCCGCCGGCGGGGGAGAGTTCTACCGAAGCGGGCTTGGAAGCGTCGTCGGCAGTGTAGTATTCGGTGGTACCGGGGTCGTCGAAGGTGACGCTGCCGCCGTGAGCCACGGGCGAGGTGGAGTAGATGTATTGGCCTTCTTCGCCAACCTTGCCGCCCTTCCAGTCTTTAACGAGCACGCGGAGTTGGCCTTGAGTTTGGGGAGCGGTTACGGTTACGGAGCCATTGGTGACGCTGTAGGAAGTGCCGGTAACGACGTCCACGTAGGTGCCGTTGGGCACGCCGGTGAAGGTAGCACCGCCGTTGATAGCTACCAGAGCGTAGCTTTCATCCTTGTAAGCACGTTTGAATGCCCAACCGCCGGAAGCGGTGCAGCCGTCGAAGGTGTATTGACCTTTGCGCAGAGCGGGCACGGCAGCGCGGATTTGGTTGAGGCGACGGATGTGTTGAGCCAAGTCGGCGTTGAGGGTTTGAGCCACATTGCCCGAGGCGGTGTATTCGCAGAAGTCGGTGGTGGTGACGGTGCCTTCGAGGTAGTTGCCGAAGTAAGCACGGCCGGAGTTTTTCACAGGCATATCGGTGCCGCCGGCATCAACCTTGCAGCCTTTCTTGAATTCCACTTCGGAACCGTAGTAGATACAGGGCACGCCGCGGAATGTGAACATAAGCGACAGGTTTTCAGCCCATTGAGCTGTGCCGCCGTTAAAGCGGGTGCCGTCGTTGGGGCCGGGGCAGTAGTCGTGCGAGTCCACGTAAACCAGGTTGAAGGAAGCGTCGTTGTAGAGGTGGTCGCCGGATTTGGCGATGTGGATAGCGGAAGCGGCATTGTTGAAGGTGTAGTGCATGGGGAAGTCGATGATATTGAAGCCGGAAGCTTTGCTGTAATCGGGCTCGTGCCATGCGCCGTCTTTCATGAATACGTTGTCGCTGGTTTCGTTGAATTCGGTTTCTTGTTCGCAGAGAACCATGGGGCCAACGGGGCTATCGTGGCCTTCATTGAGGACTTGAGTGTCCCAATATTCTTGCGAGCCGTCGTATTGGTCGAGCAGGTTTTGGGGAGATGCCCAAGTGTAGAAATAGCTCGAGAGGTTAGCTTGGCCGCGGTAGGTTACTTCGCTGAAGCGTGCGCAGCATTCACCGAACATATAGAAGGGGCAACCGTTGAGGCGCTTGTCCTTGTATTGCTCGCCGAGAGCCAGGAATTGGGGGATGAATTGCTTGTTGAAGGTCAAACGGGAGATGTGACCGGTGGTGTCGATACGGAAGCCGTCCACACCCATCTTGATGAACTCGCCGTAGCATTTCACCAGATATTCGGCCACGGTGTTGTTCTCGGTGTTGAGGTCCACGCAGTCACCGGCGATTTGACCCCACCAGCGGTTGGGATAGTCCCAGTTCCAACCGGTAGCGTAGTGGTGGTAGTAGTTGTGGCTATCGTATTCCGGATTCTTGAAGTATTTGAAGCGAGCTTGGTACTGTGCGGTGCCGCCGAGCTCGTTGTAGTTCGAAGGCAGACGGTCGTAGTTGGGGATAACGGACGCGGATACCGAAGCTTGGTCCTGAATGCGTTGGCTGCGGGTGAACAGCGGGTTGAGGTTGACTTCGCCGAAGTTGCCGGTGTGGTTGAGCACGATGTCGAGGATAATCTTCATGCCCTTGGCGTGAGCGGCATCAATCAGGCTTTGGAAAGTAACGTCCTCGGCCGAGCCCCACGAAGTGCGGCTCTCATAACGGAGGTCAACAGAGCTGATATCCATAGCGTGATAGCCGTGGAAGTCAGTGCCGGATGCATTTTGCACCACCGGAGTAATCCAGATAGCAGTAAAGCCCAAAGCTTTGATGTAGTCCAATTTTTCAATCAAACCGGCGAAGTCACCGCGCCAGTCAGGGTCATTGTTGGCAATCTGCACGTTCTGGTGGTCCCAGCCGCACACATTGTTTTTCGGGTCACCATCGTAAAAACGGGTGGTCATCGCAAAGTAGACCGTTTCATCGCGGAAGTCGCTACGTTCACCCACAAATGTTTCAGCCGAAACATTCATCGAGGTCGTGAGCGCCATCAGTCCTCCCAAGAGGATTTTGGAGATGTTTCTCATGATAAAAAATGTAATATAATAAATAAGTATGACAGGTGGCGAATGGATATACTTCGCCCATTAGTTTGTATCGCCGGCAAAGTTACAAATTTTTTTTCATTTCCGCAAATTTTTTTTGAAAGAAGAGCTGCGGGCGGTTCGATAAAGCCCACAGCCCCGACAAAAAAACGCAGCTAAAGCTGCTCCGCCGAAGACGAAAATAAGCGGGGGCACAGCCGGAGATATGGCAAAATTCTACGGCATATTTTTTAGTGTGCCGTGTGGTTGTGGTTAGAAGGGGTAGCCGATGGCCAGGTGGAAGGCGAGGGATTTGCCGAAGGAGCTTATTGTGGCCAAAGCATCTCCGCTTTTGGCAGTAAGTTCTCCAAAATAGTTTTAACTACTATTGAAAAGTCAAGATTGTCATGATATTTGATTCTTCTAAGAAATGATCTCCACTGCTGAAGCCGCGAATTATCCTCGCAAAATTGTGGGTCAAAAAGTGATGCGTTTGGCTTCTTCAGAAGGTTGCGATTGCTGAAAGTATTTATAATTGCTTTCTGCAATTCGTTGTCATTTATGAGCTTATTCTTGATTAGTTGGTAGCAGTCAAAAAAATCTTTCATGCGGCTATTGGTAGTATCGCGGTCAATCATTGTGTGAAATTTTTCTGCCACAAGTGTTTCTAATGAATAAGCTTTCAGCGAAATGGGTGGGCGACCTTCCAAGATGGTGGGATAATCTAATGAAATTGGACCGTTTGATATGACATCTCCAAAGCCTATATCAATTGACATAGGAAATACAATAGTATCTAAATGAGCATAGAATGAAAAACGCGAACCGGGATATTTTTTATCGATAGTGATGGGCGAATACTTAATACTTGCTGTGTCAAACACTACTCCATCATCAGCGCATTCTATGCTTAGAATATCAACAATAGCTTTGGTTAGAATCTGTCGGTCTCAACTTATGTTCGTGGCTAAAAAGTCCACATCAACGGTGGGCCTTGAGTTTAGTCCCACAAATGCGTATATTAATGCGCCTCCCTTCAGAATGAAGGAATCTCTGAATTGGCTGATTGAGATGCGATAAAGAAGGCGCTCGTTAAAGTATCTACTCAATAAGTACATGTAGTTATGCGATGAAGCATTCTTTATGTTGAGCAGACGAGTGCGGATGGATTTGCCAATATTTTTCATTCAGTGAGAGCGATTTCGAGGTAGATTCTGAGGGTGGTCCATACGCGCAGGCGTTTGGCATAGTCTGTCAAAAGGGGTATGTTGCGATCCCGGCGGCGAAGGTAGCTTTTGAGCACTTCTGCGCACAAGTCGTGACCGATTTTGTTGCGATATTTTATTGCATCGCAAACGCTGCGTTCGGCATCGGTTATGCGTACCTCATGACCGGAATAATTAGCCGAGGTAATACCGAAGTTAAGCAGCTCGTTTTGCCAGTAGTATATCGAAATCGGTAGTATTGAGGGCGTTACCACCTTGCGCTTTCGGGCGATCGCTATGCAAATGCTTGGGGGGACGGTGGTGGTGAGGTTGTGGTAAAACCATGCGCTGTACAGGCAAACAACGCCTGAGGGCACGATGCTCTCCACATCGATCATGATGTCCATCAGTGCTTCCGGTTGCGAGTAAATGCCATGGCGCAACCGAATCAACTCGCCGTTGCGGTATGCGCGGCGAATATGATTATAAGTGGTACCATCACGGAGTGCTCGTGTGGTAACAAATCTGTTATCTATGGCTGTTTGCGAAGTGATATTGGACATAAGCATAACAATTCATTCGCAAATTTACGAAAAATTTTTTATATGGCAAAATTCTACGGCATATTTTTTAGTGTGCCGTGGGGTTTGGTTAGAAGGGGTAGCCGATGGCCAGGTGGAAGGCGAGGGATTTGCTGAAGGAGGGGAGGTTGAAGTAGCCGCTGTGGCCGGTGTCGTAGGGGGCGTGGAGGGCGATGCCGAGGTCGCCGCGGACCACGAGCATGCCCATGTCGAAGCGGAGGCCGAGGCCGGTGCCGGTGGCGAGGTCGCGCAGGAAGTGTCCGGCAGTGAGGGTGCCGCCGGGGCGGGCCGGGTCGCGGTGGAGCAGCCACACGTTGCCGGCATCGAGGAAGAGTGCGCCATACAGGGCGCCGGAGAGCTGCATGCGGTATTCTACGTTGGCTTCGAAGCGGAAGGTGCCGGTTTGGTCGAAGTAGGCGTTGGGGTCGTCGGTGGCGCGGCGGAAGGAGCCGGGACCGATGGAGCGGACGGTGAAGCCGCGCACGGAGTTGGCGCCGCCCACGTAGAATTGCTCGGCGTAGGGCACTTGGGAGGAGTTGCCGTAGGCTTCGGCGGCGCCGACGGCCACGCGGCTGACGATGTTGTGGCCGGGCATGAGGCGGTGGTTCCACACCACTTGGGCGTTGGCCTTGACGAACTGCGAGAAGGGCGTGCCGAACAGGTGCTTCTCACCCTTTGCCCCGGCCAATTCGTAGATGCCCCAGAACACGTTGCCTGCCTCTTGGAGGGTGAGTTGGAAGTTGATGGCGTTGGCGGGCGAGAATTGGCGGTCGTAGGTGTAGGAGTAGATCATCTGCGGAATGAACTGATTCTCAAAACTTTGCGCCACGGCGGGGTTTTCAGCCATCACTTCGTCGAATTCGGCGGTGGTGTTCATGAGTTTGGTATATGTGAGCTTGAGCGGGGTGAAGGAGTTCGACACGTGGCGACGCCAGCGCCAGTCGTAGCTGATGGAGGTGTTGAACTGCGCCATCTTGAAATAGTGGGGGCGGTTGAGCAGGTCGGCACCGATTTGGAAGCGGGTCCAGCTGAGCTCGCGGCGGGTGCTGCGCGGGATGAACTTGGGTGCGAGCAATCGTGGGATGGACAGGGTGGTGGTGAGGCCGGCTTCGTAGGAGTTGAAGATGCCGCGGCCGCCGCCGGTTTGCCATTCGTAGGCGCCGTTGAGGTTGATTGAGAGCTGTTCGCCGCCGCCGAAGAGGTTGTTGTGCGTAAGGCCCAACACGATGCCCGGGCCGATGTAACTATTTGATTTTGAGGCGGCATTCACTTCAATTGAAGCGGTGAGCGGGGCTTCGAAGGTGCAGTTGACGATGGGCCGCAGTGTGGGACGGGTGGCGGTGGAATCGATGGCCACGGAGATGGACACTTGGCGGAAGATACCCGTGCGCGAAAGGTAGTTTTGCGTGCGGTTCATATTGCGCACGGCGAATGTGCGCCCTTGGCGGAAGGTAACGCACTCATTGATAAGCTTTTGGCGCAGCTTAGAGGGCAGCATCTGCACCAATGTCAAATCCTCGCGCAGCTCGATGGTGTCGGGCGTTTGGTGGCCGCGGTAGCGGTTGACGGTGACGGTGGTGTGTCCGGTGATGTACTCGGTGATGGCGTACTGCGGGATGTCGGAGTCGAGGCGCAGGCGCAAGGCCACTTCGCCCGGCACGGCCACGCTATCAGCCTGATACTTAATGTATTCGGGGCGGAAGAAGTAGTACCCGCGGTCGCGCAGCGAGTTGGTGATGCGGTTGCGCACGTAGTCGAGCGAATCGGTGGCGAACCGGTTGCCGGGTTGCAGGTATGGGTCGCGCAGGGCGATTGAGTCGATGAGGTGGATGAGCCGGGTGGTGTCGGGTGGCAGCTCCACGCGGCTGATATTGTAGGCGGGTCCGGGGTTGATGGTGTAGTACACCTTGACCTTGCGCGGATTCTTCTGATGCTCGAGCTCGCAGGAGGCGGAGGCGCGGAAGAAGCCATTGTTGGCCAACTGCTGCTCAATCATGCGCGTGCGGGCTTCGGGGCGGACGGAGGATATGAGCACGGGGTCGGTGGCAAAGGTGTTGTAGAGCCATCCGCGGAGGCCGCCCTTGTCGTTAGGCCAGTTGTTGTAGGCCCACAGGCCCAACGGGAACGGGTATCGCCAGCCCACCAGGCTCCAGTAGTTGTTCGGCTCCACGGCCACGGCCTCCTCGATGGCGAGACGGATGTCGGCCGGCACGGCCTTGGCGCCGCGGTCGCCCTCGTAGCGTAGCGGGGCGGTGCCCACGTACAGGTAGTCGTCCTCGGGGATGCGACGGGTGGTGGAGCAGGCCGAGAGCAGCGCTGTGAGCAGCGCTACTATTATATATATGTGTAAGTTACTTTTGCGGGGCATTGGTGGAAGGAGTTTCAACGGGTTGAGGTTCAGTGTCTTGGTCTTGCTTGCTTCGCAGACCGAATAGCTGGCGGATGGAGGTGAGGCTGCGACGGTAGACAAAGCCCACGCCCGTTTTGGTGATTTCGCCTTCGAGGATACTTTCGTAACCGGTGTGGCGGAACAGGCGCGCCATCATGGTGCGAGCCGGGTTGAGGTAGTATTCAAAGGAGATGTCCTTGATGAGATTCTGCGAGAAATTCTCGTCGGCGGAGGCGTCGGTGGCATAGTTGCCGCCCACCACGATTTTGAAGCGGTCGTTGAACAGCGACTTCGACACTTGGTAGGAGTACGACATCGACGATAACCCTTGCTCGTTGTTGGTTTGGTCGATGCCGAAGCTCAAATCCACTCCTTGAATGGTGTTGGCCGCCCACGAGTTGATTTGCGAGGTAAGGAAGGAGTAGAGCGCGTTGCCGGAGATGCTGCCGCCGTCGGTCGATGACGATGCACCGGTGTACACGCCGTAGAGCAGCAAGTTCATAGCCTGATTGGCGCGTTGCTCGGCGCTCATGCTCTGGAGCTCGTTGGCGATGGTGATGTCGTCCAAGGTTGAGAGGTCAAACTGCACGTCCATCATGGAGAGCGTGCCGCCCACGTTGAGGCCCACGTCGAAGTTGATGGAGCGCGGCGCCGTGCCATTGGACTTGACGTTGGCCTTCATGCGGTCGGTGGCCGACAGCGCCAGCTTGGGGTTGAACATATCGCCGGTAAAGGCTACGTAGGAGCCGTCGTTGAAGTCGAACGACTTCTCGCCTAACAGCGGCGGCGAGTAGCGGGCGAAGCCGCCGGTGATATTGAGGCGTCCGGTGAGGCGCGGGTCGGAGAACGCCGGCCACTGGAAGTCGAAGTTGCCATTGCACTGCATGCGCACGCGGTCCTTGCCGTCGGGCGAGAGGTCCACGGTGATGGTGCTGCCGTTGTTGATATTGAGCTGTGCCATCAGGCGCATGGCCATACTGTTTTCATCCTCGGCGGCGATGGTGACGGTGGTGTCGGCAAAGGCCACAAACTCCACTAAGTCGTCCATCGACTGCGCGGCGATCACCTGCGAGGCGTCGCTCATGATGTAAGTGATGTTGGTGCCGGAGAGGATGTCGAAGCGCGAGTTGATGTCCATGAATGCGGCGTTGCCGCGCACGGTGGTGTTAGTGGAGATGAACGCCTTGCCGTAGATGTCGGCATAGCGCGGGGCACGGCTCGTGTTGCACGCTTGGAAGTTGTTGGCGGTCAGGGCCAAGTCGATGGTGGGGTTCGACATGGAGCGCAGGTCCACGGTGCCGTCGAGCGCGAGCGGTTCGCCGTTCACGCCGTAGATGCCGAAGCGGTTGAAGCGCACGATGTTGCTATCCAAGGGCACGCGCACATCGCTGATGGGGTATTCGGTGCCGACAATGGCCAAGCGCACGGCGGCGGAGTCGAACTGCAGCCAGCCGTTGAAGCGCGGATTGAGGCCGCGGCCGCCCACGTCGATGGTGCCGTTGAGGTAGCCTTTGAGCGTGGCGGTGCGCTCGGGCATGAAGGGGTTAAGGTTGGCCAATGGCAGGTGAATCATGCGCAAATCGAGACTGAGCGGCGAGGCGGCGGTGCTGTCGGCCAACACCCCGCGCAGGGTCATGGTCTCCACGCCATCGACTTTCAGCGCCACGTCGGCATGCAGCCGGCGCAAGGTGTCGGTGGCCAAGTTGAGGCGAGTGGCCACATCCCCCACCCTCTGGCGGTTGTAGTAGAAGTCGGTCAGAGATAAATCGCCGCTACCGCTGAGGCTGCCGGGGCGGTGGCTTAGCCGCATATCGGCGTTGAGCGAGCCGCGCATGGGCGGCGCAAAGGGGTTGAGGTTCACCCATTCTTCCACGCGGATGTTGCGCAGATTGAGGTTGAGGTCGCCGGCTTCGGTAAACACGTCCACGCCCGAGGCGGCGCTTTCCAAGTGGAGGTTGGCATCGAGCACCGAGGAGTCGAAATTCCAGCTGAGGTAGTTGTCGTCGTTCACCGTCCACGGCTTGTAGGCGATGGTGGGGTCGAGCGGCTCGAGGCGCATGATCAACACGCTGTCGACCAGCTCCGCGGCGGCGCCCACGTCGTAGCCTTGCTCGCCGGCGATGTCGTGCTGCTGCAGGTGGAAGGCGGCACTGTTCTCGAAGATGTAGCCGTCGATGGATACGTTGGCCCATTGATCGAACGTACCGGGACGATTGTGCACATCGAATTGGTAGATTAACCGCGGCCCGAACTGGTTGATTTCCAAGCGGGTAGTGTCGATGCGGAGTTCGCCGCTACGCAATCCGAGCACCTCGCCGGTGAGGTTGAACGATTCATCGTTGAGCGCGTGCAAATCGAGGCTTTGGAACGAGGCACGGCTGCCGGCGGCGATGTCGGCGATGAAGTTGTTGCTGCCGGCGGTGAGGTCGAACTGCGCCTTGGGCAGCGGGGTGAATACGTGGTCGATGTTGATGATGCGGGTGGCAAATTGTCGGTCGAACTCGGCCATAAGCGTGTCAGCCACCACCATCAGCCGCTGCAACGAGGCTTGTACGGACGCTTGCGCTTGCAAATCGCCATCGGCGAGGGTGAGCAGAGTGGTGGAATCGGTGGCTTGAAGGCGCGCGTCGACGTCGCTCAGGCGGATGGCGCTGATGGGGGTGGTGTAGTGCAGGGAGTGGAGCAACAGGCCGGCTGTGAGGTCGTTAGTGCCGGGCGTGTACTCCATTTCTGCAGCGAGGTTGGCCGAGGCGGTGGTCTCTACCTCGGCAAAACGCAGGTCGCGCAGGTCGAAGAAAGGCGCATCCAAGGCGGCACGCCAGCGGTAGGTGTCACCGGCGAGGTTGCCGTCGGCGGTGAGGGTGAATTGGGCGTTACCGTTGGTGGAACGGATGGCGGCAGCGGCTAAGCCGTCGGCGGCTGTGAACTCGCCGCTGATGCCGGCGTAGTCGTAGCCGCCATAGTAGGCTTGGCTGATGGCAAAGTCGGCTTGCAACGCCATGGCCGGGTCGGAGATGTCAAACCCCTGACCGTCAGCGGTAAAGGTGGCCGTCAACGGGCCTAAATCCATGCCGGGCAGGAACGTGTGCACCGGAAAGTTTTCCGCGGTCAAGGCGGCGAAGTATCGGTCGCCGGCAGCAAGTTCGCCATCGAAATTGAGGCTGCCGCCACCGCTCAGCGCGCTCAGCGAAGCGCCGATATCAGTGGGCGAGAAGTCGGCTTCGAGGGTGAATGAGGTGGCGGAGATATACACACTCGACTTACCCATCGCGCTGGCCATCAGCGGGTTAACGTTGGCGAGCAGGCCGTCAAGGCTCACGTTGCCACCCATCCGCCCGGGGCGGAAGGCGTTGGTGAGCAGGCCACGGCCGTTGAGGGTGAGCATGCCCGGCGCGGCGAAGTGCAGGCGGCCGATGTTCAGCCGCCCGGAGGTGCCGTTCACGGCCGTGGTGAGGTCGAGGCGCGAGGGGAGCACGCTCAGGTAGGGATTGAAGTCTGGGAACATTAGCTGCAAATCGGCGGTGGCCGCGTGGCCGTCCACTTTGAGTTCCAAGGGTAGATTCGGGTCGGCGGCCAAGTCGCCAAGGCCCATCATGGCGCTGACGGTCAGCGCCGTTTGGCGGTCGGTTTGGATGTTGAAACCGCTCAGGCGCAGTCCGCGCTCGTCGATGTCAAGCCGTCCGGCCGCCATCAGCGCAACGCCGCAGCGCTCCACACCGCGCAATTCCAGCGGCACGTTCACCTGCGCGGCTTGGTTGTAGAAGTCGTTGACAGCCAGGCGCATAGAGTCCACGTCGATGTAGCCGAAGTCGAGCCCGTCGGCGGGGGCGAGTCCGCGCGTGGTGTATAATGCTCGTGCGTGGTCGAAAATCGCCGACCCCAATGTCACGGTCCACGGCTTGGTGTCCGCGGCTATGGTGTCGACCCGCGCCGGCGGGGTGGCGGCCACGGTGGCCGAATCCGGCGCTATGTAAGCGATGTCGGCACCATTCACATCGAAGCGGCGCACGTTGATGGTTTGGCCGCCGAGGTCCACGGCCACATCGGCCACGTCGCCCGTGGCCATGGTCACCGCCAGCGAGTCGATGGTGGGCAGCATCCGCATCTCGTAGTGGAATCTATCGAGGGTTAAGTGGTTTACATTCAGCATCATAGTGGACGGCTCGCTCGGTTCGGGCCGCGGCGGTGCCACCGCGGCGGTGTCGGGGTTGAGCGTCAGCGCCATGCGCCCGTCGCACAGCAACGCGCTGTCCACGGCGATGTGCAAATCGCTCAGCCGCACAGATGCCGTGCGCAAAATCGCCCGGTCGGCGCTCAGCCGCATGCACATCAGCGAGTCCTCCGCGCCCATGTCGAGGCGCAGTCCGCCCACAGCCGCCTGCCGCAGGCGCAAGTTCAGGTCGAGCACGTCGCGCGGCGCCAAGTCGGCGTCCAACTCGTTGGCATGCAGGCGCATACCGTCGGCCATAGCCAAGTCAACATCGGCTGCATGCACCCGCAACGGCCAGTCGATATCCAACTCGCCGATGCGAATGGTCATGGTGGAATCGCTCACCAACGCACCCGCGAGCGTGGCTGCGGCTTGGCCGCCCCACGGCGAGTAAAGCGTCAGCACTACGGCCGCCACCATCGAAATCAGGCCGAATCCGACCCACAATATTGACCTAAACCATTTCATCACTCTCTTTTGCGAAATATTCTGCAAATATACAACATTTCCCGCAAACAAAAAGTGCTCCACCCAAAAAAAATCTTTCCAACCGCTTTTTGCCGCCACCGAGCGCGGGGTAAACTGCCGGCGCGGGGTAAACAAATAAACGAAGAACGAAGTAACGATTTGTTACGTAGAACGGTTTTCGTTTTTTTGACGTAGAACTTTATTTTATATTTCGTTGATTCGTAATTCGTTGCATTCGCTTCCCGCGGCGCGATAGTTCATTTGTTAAATCGGCCAATTTGTCGGCAAATAGTTGGTGGATTCAAAAAAAGTTATTACCTTTGCCGACGAATGGAGTTTTCCGTCCATAACCTAACACAATGTACCCTAATATGAAGAAATTTATCTTAGCGGCCGCTATGGCGGCTGTGGCTCCCGCTTTGCTGGCTGTGCCGGCCAAGCGAGATGTAGTGCGCACTGTGGAGCAGCCCGACGGCACCACTGTGCAAGTGACCGTGGTCGGCGATGAGTTCGCTCACGTGTACCGCACCCTCGACAACCTGCCTCTAATGCTTAATCAACAAGGGTTTTACTGCTATGCAGTGACCGATGAAAGGGGCGTGGTGCTGGCATCCGACGTGCCTGCACGCGACATCTCTCTGCGCTCCGCTTCCGACCGCGCTTTCATTTCCTCAATCAATGCCGAAGCCGTGGGCCAACGCCTGTTGGAGCAGAAGTTGCAACGCTCGCCTATGCGCGCCGCCGAAAACACCTCTGTCGGCAAGGGCCTATACCATTCCGATTATCCCACCCTCGGCTCGCCCAAGTCGTTAGTAATCTTGGCGGAATTCTCCGACGTGAAATTCAGCGTGGACAACCCGGCCGACTTCTACGACCGCTACTTCCACGGCGAAGATTTCAACGATTACAATATCCCCGGTTCGATCGACGAATACTTCCGCCTGTCGTCCAACGGCATGTTCACCCCGCAATTCGACGTGTACGGCCCGGTGACCTTACCCAATAACCAAAAATACTACGGCGCTAACGATTACAGCGGCAGCGATAGCCGCGCCCACGAATGTGTGTACGACGCTTGCATGGGCCTCGATAGCGAAATCAACTTCGCTGATTACGACACCGACGGCGACGGCGTGGTCGACAATATCTACGTAATCTACGCCGGCCAAGGCGAATCCGACTACGGGCCGGCCTACTCTATCTGGCCTCACTCGTGGAACATTGAATACGGCCTCGGCTACCGTCCCAAACTCGATAACGTGGAACTCTCGCGCTACGGTGTGAGCAACGAGTGGGCATTCGACGCACCCGCCGGCCCCGGCACTTACGTGCACGAATTCGGCCACGTAATCGGCCTGGCCGACCACTACGACATCTACTACGGCACCCCCAACGTCCAAGGCCTCACCCCCGGTTACTGGGACATTATGGACCTCGGCTCGTACTGCGAAGACGGCATCTGCCCCCCGCTGTACACCGTGTTCGAACGCAACGCCCTCAAATGGATCGACCCCATCATCATCGATGGTCCCATGTCGGTGGAACTCCGCGATGTGGTAAACTCCAACGACGGTGCCGTAATCCTCACCAACAACGAAAACGAATTCTACACCCTCGAAAACCGTCAACAAACATCCTGGGACCGCGCCATCCCCGGCCACGGCCTCATCATCTACCACATTTGTTATGATGAAAGCTTGTGGTCGGCCAACACGGTCAACACCACCAAGAGCAATCTCGGCGTGCAACTGGTTTCAGCATCAACCAAATACTCCGCCTCGGTGGAAAGCGTGTGGCCCACACAGTCGTTCCCCGGCACCATGAACGTGACCTCCTTCACCGACGACACCAACCCCTCGATGAAAACCCGTGCCGGCGATCCGCTCAACCTCCCCATCACCAACATCACCGAAAGCAACGGACTGATCTTCTTCGACGTGTGCGGCGGCAACCTCTCACTCAGCGCGCCCAAGCTCAACTCCTCCAACGTCAACGCCGGAGGCTTCACC
Organism: uncultured Bacteroidales bacterium; assembly: GCA_946011725.1. Taxonomy (GTDB): domain Bacteria; phylum Bacteroidota; class Bacteroidia; order Bacteroidales; family Muribaculaceae; genus CAG-873. The sequence goes on from CAMGBT010000009.1 coordinate 32,168, forward strand.
ATCGCCTGGGAACCGGTGGCCGGCGCTATAGACTACGTGGTGAGTGTGGTCGACCCCGACGGTAAAGAGCTCTACAACAGCGAAATAGCCGATACACAATTCACCGTCGACCGTCTCAAAGCCGAGACTACCTACACCACCAAGGTGTCAGCTCGCCACGGCTCATTCCTCTCCGATGTGACCACCATCGAAGTCACCACCGGCCCGTTCGACTTCGCCCTCGCCGTGCCCGAAGTGCTCCCCGCTTCCGACATCACCGAAGACGGCTTCACCGCCCAATGGAATGCCGTGCCCGGCGCCTCCGACTACCTCATCACCGTGGTTTCCATCGTGGATAAAGAGCAGCAAACAATCTCCACCGGCTTCGGCTCCGGCAACACCGTCTCCTTCCCCGAAGGCTGGGTGTTCTCCCTCGGCTATAAGACCTGCTACGGCTCCTCTTCCAGCGGCTACTTCGGCCAAGCCGCTCCCTCACTCAAATTCAACGAGCAAGGCGCCACTCTCACCACCGCCACTTATGGCGACGACATCCTCTCACTCTCCTGCTGGATGCGCAATGCCGGCGCGTCCACCGCTAACTACGTGGAATTCACCGGCATAGATAGCAAAGGCAACTCCACCCTGCTGCTCAAACACGGCCCAATCGTAGCAAGCGTCGGCGGCGAAACCGTCAACATCACCGACATCCCCGCCGACATCCACCAAGTTGTCATCACCTTCTTCAAAGTAGAAGGCGGCAACCTCGCCCTCGACGACGTAACCCTCACCCTCGGCGGCAAAATCGAAACCACAGTCGTAGACGAACAGGCCGTGGGCAACGTCACATCCTTCCGCGTCAACGCCCCCCAAGGTCAGTACTACTACTCCGTTGTGGCCCTTAACGCCGACGGCGCCAAATCACTCGTGAGCGACCTCGCCAACGTAGAAGTCGGCACCCAAGGATGCATCGACATCGAAGTCGACCCCACCGCCCCGGTAGAATACTTCAACCTCCAAGGCATCCGCGTGGCCAACCCCGCCCCCGGCCAAATCTACATCCGCCGCCAAGGCACCACCGCCACCAAAATCCGCTTCTGAATAGTGGAGAGCGGAGTGTGGAGAGCGGAGAGGCAAGAGGTAAGAGGTAAGAGGTAAGAGTACCCCACTTCTCTACCTCCTCTCTACCAATCTCTACCACTTCTCTACCACTTCTCTACCTCCTCTCTCGACAGACAAAAACGCCCCGACCACCACGGCCGGGGCGTTTTTTTACCCCAAAATTGAAAATCTTGGGAATTTACTATTGAAAATCTTGGGAATTTTGCCCTCAATGTAAAGTAGCTATTCAGTTATGCAACTTTGGAGATTTAACGGGTCAATGTAAAAAAAAACGGTTTAAATGTTAAAACTATTGTGGTGTGCTTACATAGAAACTGTGTCAAAAGTCTATATAGTGTAACAAAGCGTGCAGGGGGGGCACAGGAGAACAGGAGATTTAACGGGAAGACAGGATTAATTCATTGATAACCAGACATCAACAAGTAGAGCCTTTAGCCTCGAGGCTTGTCTCGGGGTCTGCTTGCCTCGGCATACAGGACGTGCGAACGGCGTTGCCCCAATCCGTTTAAAGGCGTGATGTGTAGGCGTGGTATGCCGCAGCAAGCCGCGGCACTACAACTAATCGATTGGATTTCACCTTTTTTCTGTTTTCATCACTTTTTTGCCGTATTGTTTTTTCTCACTGATTTTCAATAAATTAGCTGTTGGTGATTTGGTAATTTGGGTAACGCGGCGTATCTTTGCACCATGTTTATCAATAAATCCAAGAACAAATCAGGTTCCATCAACGTGCGCGTCCTCCAAAAACGAGGGCGAAACAATGCTTACCGCCTCTCCGGAGTTCTTACAATAACTACCGACAATGGTAGCGAGTTCTCCGCTCATCAGATGATTACAAAAGGGCTTAACGGTGTGACAGTATATTTTGCTGATTCTTACTGCTCTTGGCAAAAAGGTCTGGTGGAGTACACAAATAAGCTCATACGTCAATATATCCCTAAAGGTACTGATTTTGACTCTGTTACTCCTGCTTTAATCAAAAAAATCCAATATAAATTAAATAGACGACCTCGTGAAAAATTAAATTTTTCTTCTCCTTATGTTGAGTTTTTCAAATATTTTCGCTAATATTGCATTTGCCCTTGGACTCTGCAGTATGCCCCGGCTGTGAATTGGTGATGCTTTTTTGGCGCGATTATTTGGTGGGCTCGGAAAAATGTTGTAACTTTGTGATTAACAAACTTCAAAATCTTATGGAACTTACCCAAGTCAAAGATCATATTTTAGATTCAGGCAATCGATATACCGGTTGGGGATATTACAGAGGTAACTCTTTTATCCCTCATGCTTGTGGGAAGAAGTTTTATCCAGACTTCTACGCATTCGGCAATTTCCGTGATGGAATTATAAATGGTCCTGCTTTAATTAGTCATGACTATTATATGTACACAATGCACTGTAAAAACGACCGAGGCAATGGTTGGGGCATGTGTATCAACCGAGGCATATTGTCTGAATTTGGCTATTATCAAGATAGCCAATTAAAGGTTGACTTAACAGATTTTGCCTTGTGGTATTTTACCAAAATGCAAAAGAGCGGTCGTAATGAAAATATGCTCAATATGTACACCTATAACGAGTCCCACGAAGTTGCAGATTTGTTTATAGGCTACAAGGGGTCTCCAAGCCTTGTTTTCATGGGGTTTCACTTTACCTCTGATGGCTCTGTATGGATGGGCAACACAGCCACCCGTCGTTACACTGGAAATTTAGTTCATTTTACTCCTGAAGGTAAAATTGACGCTGGATTATTTGAGGATGGCAAACTTTTAGAAAGAATGCCGTTGCAGAGCATCATAAATGAGTATTACGGCACCTTTGACTTTGGTGACGATGATTTATTCGCTGATATGTTTCCCTCACTTAGTGAATCGAACTCTGAGCGAGAACAGTTCCGTAACATAATGGAAATAGAACCGGGTAAATGTTATTTTTCGTGTTCTGCCGACGCCTCAAAATCTCAGTCAACCAATAAGTATACCATGGCATACAACGTCATGCAGATTTCTACGAATGGCGGAAACAGTTTCGAGGACATTGAGGAGGAACAATGGACAATAGGCGACAAATATATTGAGACTCCACATGGAGTTCTTGAAGTATTAGATGCCGTCTTCGTAGAAGAAGGGCCTCTTGTGGGTGTGCAATTTATAGTAGACGGGACACTTCGAGTTTCCGAGCTTGGGTGCGATGAAGATGTCGAAATCCGGACTTTTGCACTTATGCGACAACCCCACAACGCATGGGTATGGGTGTACGCTTTTGACGAGTATGATGATCAAGTTGCCAATTTCTGTGGATTTGACGACCTTCGTATGGCAGCATTTGTTCGTCTCCTTAAATCAGTCTATAAATAAAGTCCTGATTTCAGTAATAGCGTTTAAAATATAAGCAACTGAGACAAATTATGGGATTTTTTGATTTTTTCAAGAAGAAAAAAAAAGAAGACCACTTGAAGGGTCTGCCACCTGCGATGCGACAAGCCTTCAATGTCCTTTTTCCTAATGGGCAAATTGATCAAGACCGTCAGCTTGATGAATTATGCAACCATTATGGTTCTAAATATAAAAGAGAAGATATTGCAAGTAACCTTATTTTTATCTTGTCTGGCTATTTGATTACTGGTTGTTCCGACACCAAGGAATCATCAGTTAATAAGGTAATGCAGCGTCATCTTAATACTATGTCTAAAAAAGACATTGAGTATCTGTACGACTTCGCATTATCTAATCATCCCAAACTTAGTCCACTCGTTACCGTCCAGTCTGTTATGGATAAGATGAGTCATGATGGATGTGATTCCGATACCATACCGGGAGGGAAAGGATTTTTTGGCTATACGCAAGATAATCCTATCCCAGTTCATGGAATTACAGGTATATACGAATATCTTGGGAATCTCCGTGATAAGGATGGTAATAAAATTTCCTATGAACGTATCGGCACCGCCCAATCGTTCATCTCTGACAATCCGATTGATGTATATTCCATAACATCTCCATCGATTACTGAATCTATCAATCTCTTTATATCGGCGTATCACAAGAGAAATAGCAAATTGTCTCCCTCTGATTTTATATTAGTAGACCAAGATAATATAATAATATCAAACGGAGGTACTAAATTCGGAATAGGACAAGTGTGTGAACCGGGCGGGTTGCCTAAGCCAAAATTAACTGCCATTAACTATTTTGGAGTTATCGACTCTAAGATGCTTCCAAACTTTCCGTCAGATATTATCGAAGCAGAAAGCCTAAATCGTAGAGGATTTATAAAAGCAAATGCCGGCGAAACAGAAGCCGCAATTTCTTTATTGAATGAGGCCATAGCCAAAGGTTCTGTTAACGCCATTAACAGTCTTTTTGCGGTTTTACACTCTGCCGAAAGATTTAAGGAAGCGCATGATGCCTTAGCTGCTACACTTAAAGCAGGGCATCGCTCTGCGGCATTGTATTACAACTTAGCTATTATATATAGTGGATACGATAAGCGGTATCCTATGAAGCCGAACAAAACCGTCGTTGTGTCATGCCTTCGTAAAGCGCTTGAACTTCCTGACGATGGATTAGAAGAATACCGACATTCTATTCAAAATAAATGTAGAGACCTTCTCAATAATATCAAACCCGAAGGCTCTCAACCCAAGTCCCATTCCGATGACGTAAAGCCGGTACGGGAAGAACAATCCACCGCGAAACCTTCGCAGGAAAATTCTGCGTGTAATAAAAATATACCTGCTAATATACAAGATATTCTCGGAGCTGCAAGTCTTGGCTTAATGGGTGCCCAAACTGGTAACCATAGAGCCGAACAAGAAAATCTCTTTAACATGTTTAATCTTGTTCAGGAGTCTTGTAGCCAAATTCTTCAGATACCGGAAGACCAATATAATTTAGTCGGTTCTGCGTTCTCATTACTTTTATCCTATCCTCAGGTTCAAGCGAATGATGATGTTGCCCGAGCAATAGCCGATTATGCATTTTTCTGCATATCAAAAGCTATTGACAAAACGCCTAATAACGAAGTATTGCATACCAAGAGAGTATCAATACTTGCGGAAACCAGAAATTACTTTTACTTTACTATTGCAAATGCAATGGAACTTCCGGAGTATAATCCTATAGATTTCTTTGCAAGTATGCCGCTGATTGTTAGGACAAACAGCTATCTTTACGCGATGGTAAAGTATGATCTTTCATTCATGTCGAACAAGCATTATGACGGGCAAATTGGAGAGTTGATTAATCTCGCCCAAAATAGCATGTCCAACAATACATTGGAAGATGGTCATAAATACATCGAAAAAGTAATGGTATATCTTACCAATACTTTTATGAAATATTAAAAAATCTTACTCTATGATAGTTGATATTCAAACAATTAATAATTTTACTTCTGATAAATATGGCAAATGTCTCTTAGTTGAAACATTTCCCATTATCGATTCCCCGTTCGGTTGGGGCGGGTGCGTTGATATGTCAAGGACAATAAAACTCTTATATCCTGATACGCCTAAAATGATGGCATACCTTCGTGATGCCAAAAACAATAGCGAGGAATATTTCGAGTTTCACGAAAATGGCGCATTTTCGCATGAATATATTTATGGAATCGGGAATTGCTATGTTCACAATTCATTTGCAGAGACACCATCTCAATCTTCAAATGCAGGACAAGCCGTGGACCTCGGCCTTTCTGTTCTGTGGTCAAATATGAACGTAGGGGCTTCTGAACCCACTGATTTTGGCACTCTATTTGGCTATGGTGATCCAACTGGAGAAAAATGGTCTGAGAATGAAACGGACTACCCCAAAGAGGATATAATTGGAACTAAATACGATGTGGCACAAACCAAATGGGGCGAGGACTGGAGAATGCCAACAGCCCAGGAACTTAAAGAGCTTGCTGAAAAATGTAGATGGAAAGAGGAAACTGTAAATGGAGTCAAAGGTTGTGTAGTAACCGGCCCTAATGGAAACTCTATATTCTTTCCATTCGCTGGTAGCCGAATAGGAGTGAGCACTTATAGAGCCGGACAGATGGGAGAGTGTTGGGCAGGTACACTTAGTAAATTTGGTAGTCCTGTCAACATGATGTTCTTTGGCTTTAGCGCGACTCTTAATTGGGGCGCGTGCGGAGCCTGGGGCGCAAATGTTCGTCCAGTAAAAGATAAATGAGTTTAATATGGAAATAACAAAAATTGACCACATAAAACTTTCTGACGGTCATACCTACACCGGCTATGGCTATTATGGAAATGGAGAGTTCATACCTCATGGTGTGGGTAAAAAATTTTATGATGGCTATGATGTATGGGGTAATTACGAACACGGTAAAGTGAATGGTCCTGCCATTAACAATCATCACTCTTATATGTATGCTTCCAATTTTGTCAATAACAGAGCAAATGGTTGGGGGCTTTCTATGAATAGAGGCATTCTTACTCAATTCGGTTATTACAAAAACAGTGAACTGAAAACTGATTTAACCGATATGGTAGAATGGTTTTATGAAAAGGTTATTAAATTCTGGGACGACCACAAGAGTGGAATGGCAACCGTAATCACCAATCGTATGACGCTGAAGCTGCACGAGTTGTTGATAGGATGGTCGTATAAAGTCCTTTCTTCTGGATGCACACGACACCAAATGGGATTCCATTTTATGCTTGACGGAACCCTTTGGGTCGGAGTCACCGATAAATTTGATATGACGGGCACATTGATGAAATTTCAGAACGATGGGCATATTGTCATAGGTAAATTTCAAAAAGGAGAGCTTGTAGAACCAATATCTTTTAATGATTGGTTTTTGTCATATACATCTATGCCACCAAAAATCAACTTTAAATTTGACCCAAATAAGAATTACTTCGAAGATTAATACTTCCCTTTCTCGTTTTAATCTCTCTCGACTCATTAATGAAAACTATTTTCGTTGGACTGGTGATTGTCGGCATATTGGTTTGTGCCGGTTGGATATACTGTGTTAATCGACCCGAGTATTTGGCTGCTGAGTCCGACCGCATCCCTGATTTTTTTGAGCTTCCTTCAGATGATTTCTACACCTGTATAGATGAGATTCATTCGCAAGGACGCAAATTTGAAGATTTCGGGAGTGCTCACTACGATTTAAGGATAAAGGATAATAGCAATATAAGAGAATCCATGCGACACCAAAATAATGTTATCGAGACAGATACTACTCTTGTATTGAAGCATCGTCGTGGTGACATTGAGGGCACCTTCGTTTTACATAAAAACTCTCAGGATGCCAACGTTCATTATATCCAAATCTATGATGATTGATCTGGGGAGTTGCGGCATCGCCGCCACCAAAGTCCGCTACTAATTAGTGGAGAGCGGAGTGTGGAGAGGCAAGAGGTAAGAGTACCCCACTTCTCTACCAATCTCTACCACCTCTCTCGACAGACAAAAATGCCCCGACCACCAAGGCCGGGGCGTTTTTTCACCCCAAAATTGAAAATCTTGGGAATTTACTATTGAAAATCTTGGGAATTTTTTGTAACTTTGCGCCCAAAACATCAAAAATACCTTCTTATGTATTATAGTCGACTCGTCGAGAAAGAAATTGCATTGAAGCTTCGCAGTTGCGGAGCCGTTGTGGTGTCAGGCCCAAAGTTCTGCGGCAAGACCACCACCTGTATGCTATTCCAAAAGAGTTTCATCAAACTCAACACCAAGCAAGCCATCGAGATTGCCAAGATGAATCCGCATGCCGTACTCGCCGGCGAACCGCCTCGGCTTATCGATGAATGGCAAACAGTTCCCGACATCTGGAATCAAGTCAAGGATGACCTCGATTTCGACTATAAATTCGGCAAGTATATTCTTACCGGAAGTTCCACCCCGGCCGACAAAACCGAGGTATACCACAGTGGCGCCGGGCGTATCGCATCCATACACATGCGCCCGATGAGCCTGTGGGAATCGAAAGAATCCAAGGGCACAGTATCTTTGTCGGACATGTTCAACGGCTGCTCGAATTTCCCCACTGAACTAAACACTGATTTCACCATCGACGATGTGGCTTTTTTGATGTGCCGAGGCGGCTGGCCTATTTCGGTGAAAGCGCCGAAAGACATCGCTATCGAAGTTACAAAGAACTATTACACCGGCATGCTTTCGTTTGAAGGCAGCGATAACGAGCGCTTCCGCAATAAGCGTCCCGAGGTGATGCGGATGATTCTCAAAAGTTATGCGCGCCACATCTCCACCGAAGCCGCTATCTCCACCATCATAGCCGATGTGCGCCAAAGCAACGAGCGCACCATGGACACCAAAACATTCAATGCCTATATGGAAGCTCTCCAAGACATTTACGTGCTCGAAGACTTACCGGCCTGGAATGTCAACATCCGTTCTAAAACGGCTATCCGAAGCACCCCCACGCGCCATTTTGTTGACACATCCTTGGCTTGCTGCGCCATAGGCCTCAATCCGGAGGATTTTAAGCGCGATTTGGAAAGCTTTGGTCTATTCTTTGAGGACTTCGCCGTTCGCGACCTCTCCATCTATGCCGCCCACCTTGGCGCCACTGTGTCGCACTACCGCGATAGTGCCGGATTGGAATGCGATGCCGTTATCCATCTCGAAGACGGCCGCTGGGGCGCAATTGAAATCAAACTCGGCGGAGATGACAACATTGAGGCCGGCGCATCCTCGCTCAAACGCCTCCGCCAAAAGCTGACTGAGAAGAACGCCTTGCAAACGCCCGCATTCCTGATGGTGCTCACCGCGGTCGGAGCCGCCTATCGCCGCCCCGATGGCGTGTTTGTGGCTCCCATCAACCACCTCCGCCCTTAACGCATCACCCAAAAATCAACAATCTTGGGAATTTACTCTTGACAATCTTGGGAATTTTACACCAATTTCGCCACATTTGTCCCATCCTTTCACAATTCCCCTATCACCAGCGCCACATGAACCCCGAATAAAGGATCAATGTAGTTTGCCGGAGCGCCGCAGGATGGCCGAATGGGTGGTTTTTGGGGGGTGGGAAGTATGCTTTTGGGCAGTTTTTTGAACTTTTTTGGGGAAAGCGGCGTTTTTTTGAAAAAAATTTAGCGAAAAATTTCTTTAATCGAAAAATTACTTTTATATTTGCGGCAAAAAATAGGCAATAACTCAGGAATATGGAAAAACGTACTCTACAAATTCGCGACCTTACGCTCCGCGATGGTCAACAATCTCTGTTTGCGACTCGCCTGTCGCAAGCTGAAATCGACAAACTTCTCCCCCTGTATGTAAATGCAGGCTTTGAGATCATGGAAGTATGGGGCGGTGCCGTTCCCGACTCCGTTATGCGTTACTTGGACGAATCCCCCTGGGACCGTCTGCGCTCGGTATCGAAGGTAATCGACGGCCGTTCGAAACTTTCCGCTCTCTCGCGTGGCCGTAACCTCTTCGGCTATGTGCCTTATCCCGACAACGTGTTGCGCGGTTTCTACAAGGAAGCCATCAAGAACGGTCTGGGCGTGATGCGTATCTTCGATGCTCTCAACGACATCGACAATGTGAAAGAATCCATCAAGATGATCAACGAGCTGGGTGGCATCCCCGACGGCGCTGTGTGCTACACCGTCGACCCCAAAGCCCCCGAAGCTCCCAAGCAGGGCTTCTTCGCCCGCCTCTTCGGCAAGAAACCCGCTGAACCCGAAAAGGTGTTCACCGACGAATATTTCGTGGAAAAAGCACGCGAAATGGAACGTCTCGGTGCCAAGATCATCACCCTCAAAGATATGGCCGGCTTGGTTAACCCCTTGCGTGCCGCTTCGATTATCTCCAAACTGAAAGCCGCCGTGAAGGTACCCGTGGACTTCCACACCCACTGCACTCCGGGCTACGGCTTGGGCTCCGCTGTGATGGCCATCATCAACGGCGTGGACATCCTCGACACCAACATCTGGTGGTTCGGCGGCGGCTCCGCTGCTCCCGCCATCGAGCTGATCTACATCTTCTGCCAAAAGCTCGGCATCGAACTCGGCGCCAACATGGAAGCTGTGGGCAAGATCCGCGTGCAACTGCTCGAAGCTCGCAAATCGCTGGCTCAATTCGACCTCAACAAGGACAAGATGCCGCGCGATTTCGACCCGCTCAAGGACAAACTTCCCGCCGAAATCGACTCCTACTTCGACGACGCCATCAAGGCCGCCAAGGAAGGCAACGAAGCTGCTCTGCTCGACTACTGCCACGCTATCGAACAATACTTCGGCTTCCCCAAACCCAACGAACTGGTGAAGAATGCCGAGGTGCCCGGCGGTATGTACTCCAACATGGTGGCTCAGCTCAAGAGCCTCAACGCTTCCGAACTGCTGGAAGACTCCATGGCTCTCATCCCGATGGTGCGCCGCGCCGCCGGTCTCGTACCCCTGGTTACTCCTACCTCGCAAATTGTTGGCGCTCAAGCTGTTAACGTAGCCCTCGACCGCAAGAAAGGCAACCCCGACTACTCCAGCTGCTCCAACCAATTCATCTCGCTGGTGAAGGGTGAATACGGCCACACTCCCGTGGCTATCGACCCCGCCTTCCGCGAGAAAATCACCGGCAGCCCCATCGAAAAGCCTTACGACGTGTCCTCTTACAAGGAACCCGCCAACCCCACCCTCGACGAGTTCGGCGGCTGCAAGTTGGCCAAGAACACCGAAGAAGAACTGCTGCTGGCTCTGCTGCCCGCCGTGGCCAACGGCTTCCTCAAGAAACGCCGCCAAGAAGAATACGCTGCTTCGCGTCCTGCTGAAGAAGTGAAGGCCGAAGCTGAAGCCAAAGCCGAAGCCGAAGCACCCGTCACCGGTCCCACTCTCAAAGCTCCTATGGGCGGGCGCGTGGTTGAAATCCACGTGAAACCCGGTCAGGAAGTGGCCAAGGGCGCTGCGCTGATCACCTATGAAGCCATGAAGATGGAGAACGAACTCGACGCCGAACGCGCCGGCAAGGTTAAACGCATCTTCGTTAAGGTGGACCAAGTGGTTGGCACCAACGACCTGCTCATCGAATTCGAATAAGAAATCCGCATGTAATTCATACTTCCGAGCCGTCCGTCGCCTTGTGGCGGGCGGCTCACTTTTAAATCTTCCACCATGATCACATTCATTATCTGCCTTGCAGCCCTCATCATTGCATACTTCACCTATGGTCGCTATCTGGAACGCCTTGTAGCCATCAACCCCGAAGCCGCCACGCCCTGCCGACGGTTGGCCGACGGTGTGGACTACATCGAACTGCCCCGCTGGCGCGTGTTCCTCATCCAGCTGCTCAACATCGCCGGCACCGGCCCCATCTTCGGCGCCATCCTCGGCGCGTGCTTCGGCCCGGTGGCATTCATTTGGATTACCCTGGGCGGCATCTTCTTCGGCGCCATGCACGACTTCATCTCCGGAGTAATGCTCACTCGCGACGATGGCCGCTCCCTGCCCGAATTGTTAGGCGATTTGTTAGGCAACCACGTGCGCACCTTTCTGCGATGGTTCACCATTGCGCTGATGATTTTGGTGGGTGCCGTGTTCCTCGTTAGCCCGGCGCAACTGCTTAACACTCTGATCAATAGCATGAGCGTCAACATGTGGATGTGTATCATAGTGGTGTACTACCTGCTGGCCACGTTGCTGCCGGTGGACAAAATCATCGGCCGCCTGTACCCGCTGTTCGGCGCGGCCATGCTGGTCATGGCCGCCGGCCTGCTGTGGGTCATCTTCACCCAAGACTACACCGTGCCCGAGCTGAATTTCCACAACTATCACGCCAAGGGCCTGCCGCTCATCCCCACCCTGTGCATCACCATAGCCTGCGGCGCCATCTCAGGCTTCCACGCCACGCAGTCGCCGATGATGGCGCGTTGCATCGGCTCGGAGCGCCACTGCCGCTCGGTGTTCTACGGCGCCATGATTACCGAGAGCGTCATCGCCCTGATTTGGGCCGCCATCGCCATCGCCTTCTTCCACGGACCCGACGGCCTCAATGCCGCCTTGGGCGAACACGGCAACAGTGCCGCATGGGTGGTCAACGAAATCACCTCCACCACCATGGGCCGCTTTGGCGCCATCTTAGCCATCTTAGGCGTGGTAGCCGCACCCATCACCTCAGGCGACACCGCCTTCCGCTCCGCCCGCCTGATCGTAGCCGACATGTTCAACCTTGACCAGAAGCCGCTGCTCAAACGCCTGTACGTGTGCATCCCGCTGTTCGCCATCGGCTTCACCGTGGCCAACATCGACTTCGACATCATCTGGCGCTACTTCGCCTGGAGCAACCAAGCCCTCGCCGGCTTCACCCTGTGGGGCATCTACCTGTGGCTCCGCCTGCGCGGCCACCGCGGCTACCTCGCCCTCATCCCCGCCGTCATCATGACCTACATCACCGGTTGCTTCATGTTCTCCTCTTCGCAATTCCTCGGCATCACCAACCCGTGGATCAGCTACCCGGCCGCCGCCGTCACCACCGCCGCCGTGGTGTGTGCCGTGCTGCACCACCTCCCCCACATCGACCGCACCTCCCTCAAATTCTAACCGGCTTCCTCGCTAAGCTCGGAACAGTTACAAAAAAGCGGGCGGCGCTGCGGCTATGCACGCCCCGCCGGCAGCCTTGGGTTCTGTGATGAGGCGGAAGCCGAACTGCGGCGCGCCCGCTGTGCCGTCGCGCCGAGCGAAGACAGCGCACCCCGACCGCCACGGCGGCCGGGGTGCGCGATTTGGTATGGTTCGAGGTTGCAGGTCTCTTACCTCTTACCTAAGAATTAGCGGATGACTTTAACGGCGGTGCGGCCTTGGCGACGGATGTACACGGCGCCGGGTTGGGGTTCGGCCACGCGGATGCCTTGGAGGTTGAAGTATTCCATGGGGCAGTCGGAGTCGGAGTCAACGGCGATGTCGTTGATGCCGCCTTCACCGGGGATTGCGATGGTAGAGTTGTAGACGTTGGCCATGTAGGGACCCTCGGCGTTGTCGAAATAGATTACGCCATCGGAGATGGTGGCCACGCCGTCTGCATAAGTGGAGAGGACGCAAGGAGCTTCATCGCCGAGGTTTTCGAATTGAGCTTTGATAGTGGCGGTGTCGTAGCCGTATCCCACGAGGAAGCCGGCATAGTTAAAGCAGAAGAATCGGCCCATATCTTCGAGGCTGAGGCCGCAGTAAGCTTGGGTGTCAAGTACCACGCAGTCGGGGTCGGCGATATCGAATACGATGTAGCCGTGACCGTCGCTGGTGTTTACTTCGGCGAAGAGTTCGTTGTTATAGGGGTCTACGAGACGGTAGCGAGTGGGGGTAAGGTCGGAGCGCTCGATGGCTACTTCGTAGACGTAATCTTCGGGGTTGATATCGAAGCTGGGCATGATCCAGCAGTCGTGGAAGTCGGTGTAGCCGATAGCGGTCCAAGTTTCTTCCTCGTATTCTTTCCAGCCGAGAGTCATAACGTTTTCGTCAGAGGCGAAATAGTATCCGGAGCCGTCAGCAGCTTGGAAAGTGATGATGTCGAGCAGATAGAAGTCGATGTAACCGTCGCCGATGAAGCATTGGAGCGAGGTTTCGGGAGTTTCGATATCGGAATAAGCGTTGTCGATCCATTTTTGGTATACGAACCAAGCTTCATTGCCTTGGTTATCGGTGAAAGCGTATTGGTTGGGGATGGTAATCACGCCGGCTACTTCGCCCACGTTTTCAACGGATTTGATCGTCATGTCAACAGTGGCTTTGACGGGCACGCCGAGCAGGTCGATGATGATGCCGTTGTCCACTTCGGGGTCGGCGGAAATGGTCACGTAGTCGAAGTATTCGCCGTTATTGAGCAGGTCGTAGAACTCCCAAGTGTATTGGCCGCAAACTTCGTCACGGGTGGTGGGGGCTACCTTGGAGGAAATTTCGGTTTGATAGGGCATGGCCACTTTTTGCAGACGCTGAGCGGAGAAGCGGCTGTTATTGAATTGTGAATCAGTGGTGGAGATGTTCACGGAGCGCTGCAGAGCGGCAACTTGCGGCTGAGCAGAGGCGAGCTGACGGCTAAATTGAGCGCGGGGAGCAGCCACAGCCGAGAGCGCGATGATGGCGGAGAGAGCCAGTGCATAGAATTTCTTCATACAGTGTAATGATTGTAAATTTGAAGTTATAAAGAATGCTGTTAAATCAATAAGCGCAAAGGTACGAATTATTTTTCAAACTGCAATACATTTGGCGAGAAAAACGACAAATCGAAAGGCATTACCGACAAATTTCGGACAAACAGGAGCATTATTGTGAGAAAGGAAGCGTAGAACATATTTAATAATACACGAAGATTCGTACTTCGTGTTCCTGTGAAGCCGAGTGATTACTGAATAGTGACACCGAAATAATAAATTACGGCATTTTTCAACACCTGCTCGAAGCGTCCGGCATATTTATTTTTAAAAAATAGGCCCGCGTGACCGATTTTTTTATTTTTTTTCGTAACTTTGCCGCCGTAACCTATTAACTATGAAAACTATATGAAGCGGATTACTCAACATCTTGCGCCTTCGATACTTGCGATTGCGTGTCTTACCATGGTTTGCTTGAGCGCTTGTTCCGACGATGAGCCGATGATTACACCGCCGGTCCAAGAGGAGGATTTCGCAGGCGAGCAACGCGTAATCACCATTGTTGAAGCCCTCGACGACTTCCGCCAAGCCGATTACCAATGCGTAATCAAGGCCGAGGACGGCACCATCATCACCCGCTCGGGTGTGCATCAGCGCATCGAGGGCAAGTCCATCCTCACCCTCGACACCGGCCTGCGCCCCGGCACCTACCGGCTGCTCTATTTGCAGACGCCGCTCATCGACGGCACCGACACGCTGTGGGTGGAGCATGGGTTGGGCTGCCGCATCAAGGTCTCTGACAGCGGCATCGAGGTGCTCGACACGTACAACTCCGCATTTAAGTTCTACGGCGACGGCACCAAGGACAACCCCTTCACAATCTCCAGCTCCGACCATCTCAAAACGCTGCGCAATCTCTGCAACGACGGTCGCACCAACTCCAAAATCACTGCCGAGATGTACTTCTCGCAGAGTGACGACATCGACATGCACACGGCTTCGAAGACCTCCGACGGCCGCAGCGGCTGGATGCCCATCGGCAATCAGCCCTCCACCCCATTCCGCGGCATTTACTTAGGCAACGGCCACACTATCAGCCGATTATGGATCGATCGCCCGAATTCGGCGGGCGTGGGCCTGTTCGGCTACGTGGAAGATGCCACCTTCTACGATGTGAAAATCGTCGAGCCCGACGTCAACGGCTTGTTTGCCGTAGGCGCGCTGACGGGCTGCACCGTCACCAAAGGCGACCGCCGCAGCAAATCCGACTTCTACAACTGCTCCACCACCGGCGGCAAGGTGGTATGCCCCGACGGCAGCGTGGCCGTGGGCGGATTAGTGGGCGAGAGCGACGTGAGCTGCACCACCACCTTCGACCAATGCACCAACCGCCGCACACAGGTGTCGGGCGACTACGGCATCGGCGGAATCGTGGGCAACGCCGCCATTTTCTCAAGCACGTTGATGACCGGCTGCTCAAATAGCGGCGACATCACCTCTGCCTACACCGGCGCCGGCGGCCTCATTGGCGTGGCCGACACCTTGACCACCATGAACTCCTCGAACACCGGCGACATCGTGGGCGGCGTCAGGTACAACGGCCCCGACGGCAAAAACGGCGGCTTCGGCACCGGCGGCATCGCCGGCGGCACCGGCATGTCGTGGATATACACCTCCTCCAACTCCGGCTCCGTCACCGGCCACACCGGCGTGGGCGGCATGGTGGGCAGTACGCGCGTTTCGACCGACGAAGGTATTTTCAATAACTGTCTGATCAAATTCTGCTCCAACAGCGGCGAAATCTACGGCCAAACATCGGTGGGCGGTCTCTGCGGCGAAGCTCAATTCGGCTGCTACAGCGCCCTCAACACCGGCACGGTGAAAGCGGTGGCCACCGACGCACATGTGGGCGGCATCGTGGGCAACACCTCCATCGCCGTCATACATAACACCCTCAACTCCGGCACGGTGTCCGACGTCAACAGCCATGCCGCCGGCGGCATCATCGGCAAAACCACCTGGGGCTCAATCTATAACTCGCAGAACCTGGGCGCGATGAATGTTACCGCCGACTACGCCGGCGGCGTTATCGGTTTGGCCGGCAATTACACCGTAATCAACTACTGCCTCAACGCCGGCAAGATAGCCAACAACAGCGAAGGCCCCACCGGAGGCATCGTGGGCGAAATCGGCGACCCGCGCGAGTGGGAGCCTTTGGACATCGCCAACTGCGTGATAGGCGCCATTGAATGTGTGCTCGGTGCCGCCGGACCCGTGATTGCCATCACCGAAGAAGCCCTTGAAGGAGCCACCGGCGCCCTCAAATTTCTGAAAACAGCCTTGGTTGTAGGCGAGAAAGTGCTCGACGGCTCCACCATCGCTTACGATTTTTGCATCCACTACTACACCCTCGACGGCATGATTAACCCCGAGGAGTTTGATAAGCGCGTCAACGAAACCATCAATATCGCCACCGAGAATGCCGAAGCTATCGCGGCTGAACTCGCCAAAATCCGTGCGGCACACGCCTTCTCCGCCTCCGGATTCCCCTCACAACTTAATGCCGCGGCCTTAGCTCCGTATATGGCCAATGTGGAAAATTTGGTGACCTTCGAACAGGCTTCGGAGAATAACAACCAGTTGGTAACCTACAATCTCAATAACGCCCGCGAAGAGCGTATCGAGGAGATGGAAGACACCAAGCTCACCGGCGAAATCGCCCACTATGTAACGGCGGGCATCTGCCTGATCGTGGCCGGTGCTTCGTTCTTTGCATCGTTCTTCACCGCCGGCACTGCCTCCGCCGGATTTGTCTTGGCCATGGGCACGCTTGCCACTGTCACCGGCGGCGCCAATGCCATTTGCGAATCGTGCACCGACTATAAGACTAACGTGGTGGTAGTGTCGCAGTGCGCCAACTTTGGCGAAATCATCGCCGACCGCTCCGAAGTGGTGGGCGGCATCGCCGGCCGGTTGCAACAATACTGCTACATGACCGACTGCCTCAACGCTGGACACTACGTCGGCTCGTCGGACAACAATTCCGGCATCGTGGACCGCGGCGAAGGCCTCAGCGAAATTCGCCACTGCCTCAACGTGGGCGCCGATTGGGGCTCGGCGATCTGCGGCAGCCACACTAACGACTGCGTATTCCACCATAATTACTTCTTCCACGACCTAAACACCGGCGCCACCGGCTCCAACGATATGGTAGGCCTCGACCTCGATGAGCTCTGCAACCCGGACAAATACGATAAATGGTCGTTCACCGGCGATTATCCCCTGTGGTCCGTGACACAAACCTCGGGCTACTTCCCCGTACCTCTCAATTCCGAAATGCAAAAACCCAAAGAAGACTAATCCACTCATTATGAAGCATATATATAAACTCCTGCTCATTCCGGCCATCGTCCTGGCCGCCCTGCTTGCCGGCGCTTGCTCCGACAAGCTCGAGCTCCGAAACGACATCGGGTCGGAGGTGTACGAAAGCGGTTCGATGCGCGTGAGCCGTTTCAAACTCCTGCGCCAAGACCTCAACATCGACCAAAAGTATTCCGAAGTTACCATCTCGCTCCAATCGCATTCCGACGGCTCCGTGCTCGATTTCAACGCCTCCGTGGAGCACCTGGCCGAGCACCAGTGGATCAACGTCTACATCCCGGCGCACCAGTCGATTCCCGACAGCGATTACGACCTCTCGTTCTCCCTCCCCGACGGCTCGCGCCTCCCCATAATGCTTACCGTCACTTTCCGCGATGAAATGCTCTACCAAATCGGCGGCGCACGCCGCATCTACGACCTCGAAGGCAAAGGCACCTTCGACGACCCATACCTCATCCAAACCACCACCGACTTATCCAGCTTCCAGATCGGCCTCCAAGATGACCCCAACTGCGGCGCCGGCTACTATTTCATGCAAATGGCCGACATCGTCGCTCCATCGGCCGGCGATGCCGTCAACGGACGCCTTTACGCCCCGGCTGACTTCGCCGGCAACTACGATGGCCGCAACCACGCTATCACCATGCAATACAGCGGCGTGGGCGATGAGAAGGACAACAATGTGGGCATCTTCGCACGGCTCATCAACGATGCCTCCGTGCAAAATCTCACCATCAACGCCTCAATCCGCGGCGGCAACTCGTTTGTCGGCGCCGTGGCCGGGCGCGCCGAAGGTAATATCTTGCTGCGCAACGTCACCGTCAAGGGCTACGTGGTCGGCGGCGACAACGTAGGCGGATTCATCGGCCTGGCCAACGGCTCCATAACCGCATCCGCCTGCTATTTGGGCGCCACCATCTCGGGCAACAACAAGGTGGGCGGATTCATCGGCCAACTCGAGGCCGGCTCGCTCTCGCTCGACGGCTTCTCAAATATGCTCTTCTCCACTCCGGAAGAGGTGGCCGCCGGCGCCGACCGCATCAAGATGCACGACTTCACCGCCATCGCTCAGCAAAACCATGCCGGCGGCGTGGCAGGATACCTCAACGGCGCGGCCAAGCTGTCGAATGTGACGCTGCGCCACACCATCGACGGCGAAACCGCCGACATCAAAGTGATTTACGCCAACAGTTATGCCGGCGGCCTCATCGGCCAAGCGGTCATCTCGGGCGAGTCGTCCATCGCCACCATCTCATCGGTGGCACCGGTCACTGCCGTGTCGGAATACTGCGGCGGCTTGATTGGCCGCTGTGAGCAGTCGGCCGCGCTCACCATCGCCGGCCTGACCGTCGGCACCCAAGTGCTCGGCGGTAGCTACGTGGGATCATTCTTCGGCTACATCTCCACCAACGGACAACTCTCCATCAACAACTCCGCCAAAGGCGAAGCCAACTACATCGGCGCCGTGAGCAACGGATTCGCCGCCGTGAAGGGCAGCTCCTACGTGGGCGGCGCCTTCGGCTATCTCTCCGGCGACATCAAATGCTCCGGCTCAACCACCATCAAAGTCAACGTCACCGCCTCCGGCTCCTGCTGCGGCGGCATCATCGGCAAGCAATATTACAACACGCTCGAATGCTCCCAATTCACAATGTCGAATGATATGACCGTCACCGGCCAAGACAAGGTGGGCGGCTTGGTGGGCTATTCCGAGCACTGCACCATCAACGGCCGCGTCTCCTCGGAAATCAAGGTCACCGACCGCCCGAAAGCGTCGGAGTTCACCTCCGACTTCCCCGGCACGGCCCGCTCATCATCCTCTTCCGGCAGCTACATCGGCGGAGCCGTGGGCCATGCCTACGATGTCTACCTCCACTCTATCTGCGTCACCGGCACCATCGAAGGCGGTAGCTACATCGGCGGCATCGCCGGCTGTCTGGAGAACGTCTCGCGCGGTTACTGCTACGACTGCGTGGCTAACTTGGAACGTATCACCAACAAATCCGCCGACTGCACCGGCGGCCTATTCGGCGCCCTTAAGGTGAAAACCGGCGGATACTCGCGATTAATCAACTACACCACCGTCGATGGCAACAACCTCTCCGGCGGCATCATCGGCTTCCTCCAACTGCTCGACGGTCTCCCCGCCTTCGAAATCACTTACCTGCTCAATAACGGCCCGGTGAACGGCACAGCTCAGGTGGGCGGTTGCATCGGTTACATCGAACACGAAATCACCGACGACTACCGCAAAAACGACGTGGCCGTGCGCTATGCCGGCAACTTCGGCAACGTGACCGCATCAGCCGACGGCAACGTCGGCGGCATCGTAGGCCACGGCAACACCTCTCGCATGATCATCACCAACTCAGCCAACCACGGCTCTATCCACTCCTCAGCCAATTCCAAAGTCGGCGGCATCGTGGGCCGTATCGGCCATGACGCCGAAGGCGCATCTTTCTACTTAGGCGAAAACATCGAACTCGCCTACTGCTGCAACCGCGGTCAAATCTCTTCCACCGGCGTTTACTCCAACCTCGGCGGCATCGCCGGATACCAAGAAGAAGGAAACGACTACGACGAACTCCACTGGATGACTCACGACTGCTACAACGCCGGCTCGGTAACCTCCGACCAAGACGACGACAACGGCGGCCTGGTGGGCTGGATGGACCACTACAGCGAAATCGGCCGGTGCCTCAACTTCGGCAATGTCTCATACGGCAACGGCGGCGTCGGCACCCGTCCCGGCGGCGGCATCTTCTACTACAACGACATCTACATCCTCGACACCTCCGGCAAAGACTGGCGCGCCGAAACATTCTCCTACGCCGACCGCACCAACCAATCCACTTTCTCCGGCTTCGACTTCGTCAACGTCTGGCTCAGCAACGACAGCAAAAACGACTCCTACCCCTCCCTCCGCAACTGCCCCTTCCAATTCCCCTAACGCCCCACCCTTCCCCCCCACGCCAAAGC